>CACZII010000074.1 GCA_902781185.1 Fibrobacter succinogenes | reverse complement strand
CATTCCGCATCGCTTTCGTTCAGCCTGTCGTTGAAGTTGTCCGTGAAGAACCAGCCTAGGGCCGGGTCGGTAAAAGTTGGGTTGCGGTCGGCATCGCTAAGCTCTTGCGGTTCACCCCAGACAAAGACGTCGAACTGCCGCATGGCCGCATTGTCCTAGAAGTTCAGCCGTAGTCCCACCCGGTGCTCGTTCCCGAGCCCCTGGGCCAGGTAGGAGAAACTGTAGTCCAGGGCGAACAGCCCCATGCTGTACCCAAGCCCGAGGCTCAAGAAGCGGGCTTCGTTGGACTCGTCGGGCCTGCTTCTGTCCTGGATAAGCTCCAGGGCGTCACGCTTCAGGTCGAGCCAGGTCCTGGTAAAACCACCCCGTATGGCAAAGTACTTTCCCAGCAGGTATTCGGCACCGATATTCAGGCGTGGTTCCGCGTAGCGCGGGAAGTTGGTCTCGCCGAAAACGGTCAGACGGGGGAGGCTCTTTAAGCGCATGTATCCCGAAAGGGCGATGGTCTGTGACATGGGGTAGTATTCGTCTTCGCCATCGTCCACGTAGTCCCGGATGAGGCTTCCGAAATCCCTGGCCACAAGGGCCAGTCCCCACAACTTGTGTCCTGACTGCCAGGCGATGCCCCAGTCAAATGCAGCGCCCAAGGCGGTGCGGTCCCCTTCTTCGTCGGCCAGCCTGTCGCTGGCGAACTTCAGGGTGGCGCCGAACTGGAAATGCTTCAGGGGGAACGCTACGGTGGCCGTGACCAGCTGGCTCAGGGGATTGTAGTCCTTGCCTGTCTCGTTACCGTATTCGTCGTAGCCTTCGATGGTTCCGTAGTCCAGCCAGTTGTACGAAATCTGGTATAAAAAACTCTTGAAATCCCGTGTGTAGTACAGGGAGCCCTGGATCTCCGAAAATTCGCCGGTCTGCCAGTGCATTCCGACGGTGCGTTCCTTGCCTTCGGGCATGCGGAGGGCGGCCGGGTTCAGCTGCGCGATGCTGGGGTCGGTAGAAGGAGCCGCTGCAGCAGATTTTTCAAGGGCTGCATTTCGGGGGCTGTCGAAGGTGGACATGAAGGAGAAAACTTCCTGACCGGCATCGCCCTTGGAAAAGTAGGCCTGTGCCTGGAACGTGGCGACAAGCATAAGCATGGCGGCTACTTGGAAGTTTATCCTCTTGAGCATAGGGTAAATTTACAAAATTTGCCTTTACAAAGAGGCAAAAGTTTCTATATTTGGGTCGCTCGGGCTACTAGCTCAGTTGGTAGAGCAACGCCCTTTTAAGGCGTGGGTCGAAGGTTCGAGCCCTTCGTAGCTCAGTGAAAAGCCGGTTTCGATTTCGGAACCGGTTTTTCTTTTTTTAGACTCCAGTATTCACCTTGTTGGATTTGGTTATAAACGTCATGGCGGACTTGATCCGCCATCTAGCATATCGTTTTCTTTGCTTTTTATTTATATTCTGACTATTAAGCAAGGGGGGAGAAATGGATTGTCGCGTACTGGTTCGGTTTATAGGCGAAGAGGCTGACCTTGCTCTTTTGTGGCAGGCCTTTATGGAAAAATTCCCGGAGGCGGAGCTGCCCGGTGAGGACTCAGGGGACTGGTATTCTGTAGACCCTATCGTGTCCGATGAATACGAGTGCCGGTTCGAGGAACTGCCCGAGACGGAACTCTTGGCCATGGACGGCAACATGCTGATCGAAGAGGAACCGCCCGAAGAAATTCTGGACGGCCTGCTGGAAATGTTCCCGAAGGTGTTTGCCGTGTTCAAGTGGTCTTCGGTGGAGGTTGGCGTGGGCTGCGGCGTCAGCGAAGGCTGGGGGGAGTTCATTCCCGACCGCACCGATGACTACTCCGACGAGGCCAACGAAATTTCGGAAGCGGTACTAGGGTTTTAGGCGGTTTCGCCCTTCAAATCCAAAAAAGCTTGCTTTAGTTCCCGTGCGGCTGTCTCGGGGTCTGCGGCCTTCATGATGGCAGAGACGGCGCATACGCCGGCGATGCTGGAGCCTTTCAGCACAAAGATGTTTTCCTTGTTCAGCCCTCCGATGGCGTTCACCGGAATGGGTACGGACTTCACCACATCCTTCAGCGTTTCTACCGGGGTGATGACGGTCTTTACATGGGTGGTCGTGGGGTAAATGGCACCACAACCCAAGTAATCTGCACCCTGTTCGTAGGCTTCCAACGCTTGGGGAACAGTCTTGGTGGTGGCTCCGATGATTTTCTCGGGTCCGAGCAGTCGTCGGGCGTCCTGGACCGGCATGTCAGATTGTCCTACGTGGACTCCTTCGGCACCGATGGCCAGGGCCACGTCTACCCGGTCGTCAATGATCAGCGGAATCCCGTAGCGGGCGGTAATCTCGTGAACATCCTTGGCTAGGTCCATGTATTCACGGGTGGACTTGTCCTTTTCCCGCAACTGGACGATGGTGGCCCCGCCCTTGCAGGCGGCTTCGATTACAGGTAAAAACCTTTCCGGCGGCACGCTGGTGCTGTCGGTGATAAAATAGAGGGTGGTGTCAAGTGGTGTCATGGGCAGAAAGGTAGCAAAAATGCTCAATTCTAGGTTGAAATACTACAATTTGGACTAGAAGCCTATCTCATTTTTTTGTTAAAAATGGCTAGAATTAACGTAGTTTATATATATTGGGTTTAGAAGGAACGCTTTGATGGGTGCAAATAAGAAAAAGAATGGTTTTACCCTTGTTGAGGTCATGATTGTGATTACAATCATGGGTCTTTTGGCGATGGTCGCTGTGCCAAATACCGTTGGGGTTATTGAAAGGGTCCGGGAAAATATTGATCTCTTGAAATTGTTTTACTTGAAGGAAGCCTTGAATAGGGCTCTAGTTGAGACTGAATCTGCTTTGACGAATAGTACCTGTCTTAAAAATGGCTCAGAGGAAGATCAACAGAAACGCCTCAATAATTTGTCCTCCTATTTGAGTAGTGACGTTGGACTGACTCTGTTTGTGATGGAACTCCGTAATGATGAACCCGTTAATTTTCAAACGAAGCATGGTAGTGCCAATGCTAACAATAACATGTATAAGGATAATGATCATTGCAACATAGCAGGAAGTGGAACCTGGTATTACGCTCTGAAAGAAGCCGGACTTGAAGCCGTTGCTGATATTATTGAATTTAGATCTACTACTGTAAACAATGGTGGAATTGTAAGTTATCGGGGTAAAGAAGAGAATCAAAAGAAACTTTCTGAAGCCCTCTATAATGTAAAAGAAACAGATGACGGTCAGCATAATTGGCGGACATATCCTAAGACTCCAGTTTTTATCAGTCGTGCTTTGAATTATGGGCCCACGAGTGCAAATTCCCGGTTGACGATGAATTTCCAATGGACCGGGAAAAATGCGGCCAGCCGCTCCGTGGAGGTTTATTTCCTTCCCCACAACAAAAAATGGAATCAAGCCTTTAAGACCCGTCATGGAGTCTGCTTTTCTACCTATGGTCAGGCCGGTTGTACCGGAAGTGTGCCGGGTGGGTTCTAACATTAAGCTATATTTGTGGTCATGAAAAGAAACTGTAAACAAGGATTTACCCTTATCGAGGTCATGATTGTTATCGTGATCATGGGGGTGCTTGCGGGAATTGCCGTCCCGAATATCATGGGGGTCATTGAACGGTCTAGAGAGAACATTGACCGCACTAAGTTATATTACTTGAGAGAAGCATTGAATAGAGCCTTGGTGGAAAATGAAGATGCCCTGTACAATAATGCTTTTGTAACTTCTGGGAAGGACGCCGACAAGAACCTCTCGTCATTGAAAACAAAACTGGCAAGCGAGAAGGGAGTGGACTTGTTTGTTATAGAAATGCGCCCAGACCTTCCGACCAATGTCCAGAATAACCACCCCAGCATCAATAGTGGCTCGGAGATGAGCAAGTTGGTTGGCAGTGGTGGAACTTGGTATGATGCATTGAAAGAGTCTGGATTTCATGGAGTTGCGGACATTCTTAATGCAAGAAATACTCCCGGATCTGATTTGACTAAGGATGGTGATACCTATTTTGCTTTTGCCTATCAATCGGGCAATTCAACATATTATCGAACCTATCCCAAGGAGCCTATGTTCATCAGCAGAGAGTTGAATAATGGAAAAACACAAGGTCTGAATGGAATAACCTCACAGGGTTCTAATAAGACAAACTACCGTTTGACCATGAGTTTCCAATGGACTGATCGAAATCCCAATGGCCGCTCCGTAGAAGTTGCATTGCTTCCAGCTGGTGCAAAAATGATGACAGCAGGCGGAAGAGGTGGTGCGCTCCTCACAGAACATGGTGTTTGCTTTTCGACCTATGGACCAAAGGGCTGTGCCGACTACCAGTACTAGCCGCTACACGTACAGATAATCATTCAATACGGGCTGTAATCCTTCGCCCGAAATGTCGTTGTACATGGCGTCGAAACTGCGTCCATCGTTGATCTCGAACTGCTCGTCACCGCCTTCGCCGTCGTCGTGACCACTATACTTGCTTTCGTGGTCGCCGATTCCAGTAGAAACTCCTGCCGATACCTTGGTGGCGGCAATCTTCACGATACCGTTGCGGAATTCCTTGCTTTCTCGGCTAGAGACGGTGATGCCCACGAAGGGCAAGAAGATGCGGTAGGCGCAGAGCACCTGGCATAGTTCCTTCTCGTGCACATCCAGCGGGTCAATCTTGTCGTTGTTGATGATGGGGCGCAGTCTCGGGCAGCTGAGGCTCATTTCGGCATGGGGGTACTTCTTCTGCAGGTAGTACACGTGGAGCGCGCTTGCTAGGGCGTCGCGCCTGAAGTCCGAAAGACCAAGTAGTGCTGAGAATGCCACTCCACGCATGCCTGCCATCAGGGCCCGTTCCTGGGAATCGAAACGGTAGGGGAATACCCGCTTGTGGCCCAGCAGGTGGAGCTTCTCGTAGCGCTCACGATCGTAGGTTTCCTGGAAAACGGTCACGTAGTCCACGCCGCATTCATGCAGGTAGCGGTACTCGTCGGTATTCACCGGGTAGACTTCTACGCCTACCATGCGGAAATACTTGCGGGCCAGCTTGCAGGCCTCGCCGATGTATTCCACGCTGCTCTTGGCGCGGCTTTCGCCGGTGAGTAGCAGAATCTCTTCCATGCCGCTGTCGGCAATGACCTTCATCTCATGCTCAATCTGCTCCATGTTTAGCTGCATGCGCTTGATATGGTTGTAGCAGTTGAAACCGCAGTAGACGCAATAGTTCTCGCAGTAGTTGGCGATGTAGATTGGCGTAAAGAAATAGACGTTGTTGCCAAAATGCTTGCTGGTCTCGATTTTCGCCTTGGCGGCCATCTGTTCCAGGTAGGGGGCTGCAGCGGGGGAGAGCAGGGCCTTGAAATCTTCCAGGGTGCAGGTCTCGTGTTCCAGAGCCCGCTTTACATCCTTGCCGGTGTACTTGCTGTAGTCAAAGTTGTCGGCTTCGTTTAGCACTTTGTCGCGGATGTCCGACTGGATAACTTCCATACCGGGCAGGTAGTCCATGATGTTGGTACGGGCTGTTGGATCGTTTTCGATACGGTGCTTTTTTGCGAGAGCGCCTTCCGAGAGATTCCCGGAATCGAACAGGTAATTATTGTCTTTTCTTTCGCTGTTCATCGTGAGCGATGTCATGTCCGGCTTGACCGGGCATCTCCATTTCGTGCGTGAATATAGAAAATCTCAAATGCGCTCAGCTAGCAGCGCGATCTTTTCTCCGGCCTTGCGGGTGTAGAACAGGATGGCGCTATTCTTGCCTTTGGGCTTTAGGCGCTTGATTTCGACGTCAGGGTCCAGGTGAACTCCCCGGAGTTTCAGCGTCAGCTTTCCGATGTCGTGTTCCTTGAGCATGGCGCGGACCGCACCTGTAGAGATTTCGCTGTGGGCGATGACTTGGTAACATGTGAATCCCGGTGCTGGGAGCGGTTCGTTGCTGGCTACGTAGGCGATACCCTCGGAAATCAGGTGTGCCTCTGGGTCTTGGGCCTGTGCGGCGGAACTGAATAGGTGGCTTCGAATGAGAATGGGCGCTGGTTCCGAAATGTACTTTGCGATGTCGCCGATGGGCAGGTCGTTTCGGCTGGTGGCTGTGCGGTAAGTGCGGTCTTTGCCTTCCAGGGAGTCGTTTCGGTCCAGCTTTTCTTGGAATTCATCGTCCAGGGTTTCTTGGGAGCGGTCCCGAGGGCGACTCCATTCGGCGAGGGCGTTGCCGGCCTTGTCTACCATGACTGCGCGGACGGTATCGGGATGCCTTGCCAGCGTGCCGAACAGCACCAGGCATTCCCTGCAGTCGCTGTGCCCGCCTAGGTACAGGATTTCCGTGCCGTCGGGAATTTCGGCGGGCGGGTATCCCGGGGGGAGCTTGACCATGCCACCCTGGTAACGCTTGCTTATTTCGACGACCTCTTCAAGAGTGGGTGTAAGGTTTCGCAGGTCCCGCTGGTTTTCGCCTTCTTGGGCTCGGCGGGCCGGGTCAATGGTGAAAAAGTCCGCTCTTGTCATGCCCGCGGAGGCGGGCATCTCCTTGTCGTTGTTGTTCTGGGCCGTTTCCCGCACGTCGGCGCACAACGTAGAGGCGGCTTTGCCTAGAACCTCCATGTTGTGGCTGTACATGGTGAGGCGGTTCTCGTCCAAGTCGACTCCTACAATCTTGAAAGAGGCGGGTATAAAGAAGCTGTCGCCGCCCATACCGCAACACAGATCGTGTCGTGGACGGTTGCTCCTGCGTTGCCGACTTCGCTATCTGCAGGCCACAGGTTCGCCTTCCAGCGGCCAATGTCCTGGGCGGTGCTTTGTTCCAACGCTAACTTATCGCACAGGAGATTCCCTAAACCGAATTTGTCCTGGATTTTCGGAATCAGCGCCATGTAGTCCATGATGGCGGCCCGGTCTTCGTTGCTGTAGCCAGCCTTGTTCAAGGCTGTAGAGATCTGCAATGCATCTAGCTTGCGCTTGAAGGCGTCGCGTATAAATTCCTGGACCTTGGCAGATGTGAGCAGGCTTGCACAGAACATGGCTATTTCTTGGATTCGTCCTTGATGCAGCGGACAGACTCGGCAAAATCCCGGTTGGTGTCGGAAACCTGGGCCGTGTCCTTGTCATTGTCTAAGAAGAGAATATAGACATCGATGTGCTGGTATTCTTCGACCCGGTGGAAATCCTCCACTTCTGTGGAGGACCAAATTCCCGTGTGATAGCCTTTATTGAAGTAGTGCATGGAGTACCACCGCAAATATCCGGAGCCCAGGGCGGAGAACTGGTAATCGTCGGTGCCTGTACATTCGTTCCATGCTGAGTTCCAGCCTTCTTTTGCCTTCAGTCTTGCACCGGCAATGGATGGTCCTCCGGCGTTCTCGACCAGGGTTACCAACTCATCTTTGCTTGGAATGTGCCAGCCCTCTGGGCAAATGCCCTGTACGGGGTAGGTGAGGGAACAGGCCTTTTGGTATCCGCACTCTTCGTCGGTTTTGCCCACGGCGGTCATCCACCTGTAAAGCCGTCCGTAAGTTTCGCAGTTGGAATCGTCGTCTTCGTAGCACCAGCTTTCGTCTAGGGAGTCCAGGGAGAACTTCAAGTTTTCGGCCATCCAGGTCTGGTTTCCGATTTGGACCGTCTTATAGGTCCTGTTGTCTCGGGTGTCCTTGAATTCTCCGGTAACCACGGAATCGGGGCTCAGACCTGTAAAAGAAGAGGAGGATTCGTCTTCGGAATTTGCAAAGGACAGGTTGTTGAAATATTCTCTTAGGGAACCTGTGGAGGATTCGCTTTCGGAACAGGCGAAAATGAAAACTGCAATAAGGAAAAATCCAACAAGACGGAACATCTTACCTCCGTTTCAGTTCCAGCACGTAGTCGGCGGCGTTTACGAAGTCCTGGGCGTGTTCGATGGCGATGACGGTGTGGCCCGCCTCGGTAAGCCCACGAATCAGGTCCAACAGATGGCGGATGTCGCCCTGGTGCAGCCCACGCGCCGGCTCGTCAAAAAGGAAAAGCGTGCCCAGCGCCTTCGCACGGGCAAGGGCAATGGAGAGCCTAAGCCTTGCCCGTTCCCCACCTGAAAGGTGGGCTGTGGTCTGCCCCAGCTTCAGGTAGTCCAGGCCTGTATCCACGAGAGGCTTCAGCTTGTCGGCGAAAGGCTTCAGGTTGGTGAAAAGCTTGTAGGCATCTCCGATTTCCAGGTCGTAGATGTCGGCGATGGAAAGGGTCTTGAAACGGACTTCCAGAACCTCGTCCTTGAAACGCCTGCCCAGGCATACGGGGCATTCTGATTCCTCGTAGCCGGCCGGGTCGAAGATGACGCCTTCGCCCTTGCAGTTCTCGCAGCGGCCCCCTGGGGTGTGGGTGGCGAACTTGGAGGCCGTATAGCCACGGACCTTGCTTTCGGGAAGCTTTGCGAACAGGTCCTTGAGTAGCGTGTTCAGGCCGATGGCCGAGGCCACGGTGCTCCGGCGGCTACCGTGAAAGTCTCCTGTAGAAAGAACGGATAGGGCCTGGATGCCCAGCTTTTCAAATTCGCCGGATTCGGCGCGGGGGGCGAGATTCCTGAAGAACAGTGTAGATTTTCCGCTGCCGCTTTGGCCCGTGATGACGCTGAACTTTTGAACCGGGAATTGCGCCGTTACAGGTTCCATGTCGAATAGGGCGAAGTTTTCGACGTCGATGGCTGCGGTGTTGCGCCGCACCTTTCCTTTTGTCATCCCCGGCTTGACCGGGGATCTCCTTTCCAATTCCTTAATCCACCGTCCCGTTGGGGATTCGGGCCTATTCAGCACCTCGTCGCGGGTGCCCTGGAACAGAACTTCTCCGCCCTTCTCGCCGGCGCCGGGCCCCATTTCGATGATCCAGTCCGCCTTCTGGATGAGGGCCGGATTGTGGTCGATGAGCACCAGAGTGTTTCCCCGGTCCTGAATCTGCTTCAACACCGTCCAGAGTTTCTGCACGTCGTCGGTGTGCAGGCCGCTGGCGGGCTCGTCCAGGCATATCAAAAGCCCGTTCAGAAGCCCCGTGGAGAGGCTGGAAAGTCTTAGCCGCTGGATTTCGCCGCCCGAGAGCGTTGCACCGGAGCGTCCCGGCGTCAGGTAGCCCAGTCCCAGCTGGTTGATGGCGTCAATCCGTTCTAGCAGGGCGTTCAAAAGGCTCTCCCTGCTCTTTGGAATCTTGCCGCCTAGGGTGTCGCGGAGAAGCCCGCCCAGATTTTGGAAGGTTGTTTCTAGAATCTGCTTCCAGGATACGAATTTTTCGGACGTACCGGCGAATTTTTCGGACGCACCATCGGTCACGATTCCCGAATTCAGCAGGAACTTCTGGAGCCGTAATCCTCCGCACTGGCTACAGATCTCGCCTGCATCGTCTAGGCCTGAACCCTTGCAGTGGGGGCATGCCCCTTCGCGGGAGTAGGGGGAGAACATGCCTTCGGTAAGGATGGGCGCTTCTATGGATTTTTTTTCGTCTTTGCAGTGGGGAACAGTGCTGTATTCCAGAGTCCCGTTTTCGGTAAGGAGGGTGACCTTGTGGTGGGTCAGCTTCAAGGTGGCATCCACCGCTTCGGCGATTCTGGTGCGGGAATTCTCCCTGACGATAACGCGGTCCACCACAATCTGGAAAGATTTGGGCTTGGTTTTCTTTTGTTCTTCGGTCAGGTCCCCCAGGGAAACGGTCTCGCCGTCGGCCATGGCTCGCGTGTAACCTTGCGAAAGGAAGAGTGCCGAAAGTTTGTCCAGGTTCTGCCGGTCCGTATCCATGGTGGCGAGAAACTGGATCTTGGAGCCTACGGGCAACTGGGCCACATTCTGGATAATCTGTTCCCGGGAGGTCATCTCCATGGGCTTTCCGCAGATAGGACAGGCGGGAGTGGCCAGCGGAGCGAAAAGGGTGCGCAGCGGGGCATCGCATTCCGAAAGGGAAAGGGCGTAGGACCTGGTGGTGGATTCGCCGTGGCAGGCTTCTATGGCAATGCTTGCCGGGAGGTTTTCCGCCGATTCCAGAGGGATAACCCGGCTTCCGCCCAGCAGGTCTGCCGCGAAGGGGGAAAGGGTCTCCAGGTAGCGCCGCTTGGATTCGCCGTGCAAGGTGTCGAGAACCAGGGTGGACTTTCCGCAGCCCGAGGGCCCGCAAACGACGGTAACGCTCCCCAGCGGGAACTGGGCGTCTACGTTTTTCAGGTTGTGCAACCTGCAACCGCGTACAGAGATAAAGCTAGGCTTGCTCATCTTCGCTGCCCGACTGCTTTCCGTTATGGACATCTTCCAGCGTGGCCTTCCAGTTCCAGGTCTTCTGACCGGCTTCGGGCCAGTGGCAGATGGTCCACACCAGGCTGTTGCCGCAAAGGATAATGGACCAGACTCCAAAAATCAGGAACAGCATCAAGGGCAAAAATGCCAGCGACCCGTAGAAAATGGACATGCGGGTCACCATGGCCGTCTGGATGAGCATCAGGATTTTCACGTAGATGTTGATAGCCACCCAGGAAACAACCGTAGAAAGAAGCGAAGAAAGCAAAAGCTGGCTGCGGGAATAGGGTCTAGCACCCTTGGGCCTGGAGGGCAGGGCGTAGAGCATCAGGAAAATCAGTAGCATGGTGGCGCCGTGGAAGGCCGCATACCAGAAGGCGGTAATGAGGACCTTCAGCACTTCGGGCGAGAAATGGAAGCCTTCCACCACAATCATGTTCAGCACATGCTGCACGTGATTCACGAACCCTGCGAACATGCCGATAAAACCCGCAAAAATCACAAGAAAGGGAGTGTAGACCTCGATCTGACGGACTAGGGTCCTGGAAATCTTGTTTTCCCACACTACGTTGAAGTTGGTCTCCAGGCTGCCAAAGGCAAGAATGAAGGTGACGAACAGACCCAGGGCTCCGATAAAGCCGAGCCTTCCGATGGGAACGTGCTCGGCGTTTTTCACAAGGGCCATAATGGGTTCCGTGGGCCAGTCCAGGTTCAGAATGTCTAGCAAGATGGGCAGGTAGTCCGACATGAAGTTCGCAAGACCCACCGCCAGGGTAATGGAGGTCAATAGGATAAGCAGGGGAACCACCGCCACCAGGGTGGTGTAGGTAAGGCTCGCCGCACGGGTCATGCCGTGGTAGTACAGGAAGGACTTTCCTGTAACGATGATAATCTTCACGAATGTGGGTGACCTGTCGGCAATGGCGTCGAAAAGTCTTTCCCACGAGAAATTTTTCCACCAATTGGGCATTCCGCCTCAAAATGTAGAAAAATATGCGGCTGCACAGGGATGGCAGGCTCTGTTCGGGGTCAACTCTAATGTTGTCCAGAGACAACAAAAAAGCATTTCTGGACTACCTTTTTGTGCCATTTAGAGATAAATTTTCAAAAAATGGGAAAAATAGCGTGTAAAAATGTTTTAACGCTTTGACGATTTGTCAATAGAAAGGTTTTGTCAAAAATGTGGGAAATGACCACTTTTGTCTATATTCATATTGGGGAGATATGTTGGATATGAAGATGATGTTGAAATTTTTCTCTGGAATGCTGTCTCTGACGGTGTTTTTCTCTTTTATTGGTGTCTCCGCTACTGGAACCTATGCCGCACCCCGCCAGATGGAAAAACTCTCCCGCGGACTTGCTGTTTCGAAAATGAGTTCCGGCACGCTGGTCTCCTGGCGCCTGCTGGGTACCGAAAGCCCCGATACGGAATTCAACCTGTATCGTGATGGCAAGAAGATTGCTTCTATCGGGAAGACCGCCGGTACCAACTACCTGGACAAAGACGGCTCGGTGACCGCCAAGTACACGGTCGCTCCCGTGGTGAACGGCAAGGAAGGGGAAAAGTCGGCAGCATCTATCGTTTTTAATGAGTTTGCCGAGGGAGTCCCCTACAAGACCATCACGGGTTTGAATGTCCCGGCTGACCAGACCATGCCGGATAATTCCACATGCTCGTATAGTCCCAACGACATGAGCGTGGGCGACTTGGACGGCGATGGCGAACTGGATTTGGTGCTAAAGTGGGATCCCAGCAATTCTCAGGACAATTCCAAGAGCGGCTACACGGGGACAGTCTTTTTGGATGGCCTCAAGATGGATGGAACCTTGCTGTGGCGCATAAACCTGGGCAAGAATATCCGTGCGGGCGCCCATTACACGCAGTTCATGGTCTACGACCTTGATGGGGATGGCATTGCAGAAATCGTGGCAAAGACCAGCGATGGTACGGTAGATGGCAAGGGTAAGGTGATTGGCGATGCCAACGCGGATTATCGCAGCTCCTCGGGAACTATCATGACCGGCAACGAATACTTGACCATATTCAAGGGTACCACGGGGGAGGCAATTCACACTATCGATTACTGGCCTGCCCGCGGAAAGATTTCTGGCGACAACTACGGTAACCGCGACAACCGCATGTTGGCTGCCGTGGCGTACCTGGACGGTGTGCACCCCAGTGTTATCATGTCCCGTGGCTACTACACGGAATTCTTTGTGGCCGCCTATGATTTTGACGGAAAGCAGTTGAAACAGCGCTGGATTCACAGTTCCGACAAGTCTGGCCAGGGCCTTTATGGCGAAGGAAACCACAACCTTTCCGTGGGTGATGTAAACGGCGACGGCTTTGACGAAATCATTATGGGTTCGGCGGCTCTTAAGCCCGATGGAACCCTGCTGTACCGCACGGGATTTGGCCATGGCGATGCCATGCACCTGTCCGATATGGACCCGGACCGCCCCGGTTTGGAAGTTTACGACGTTCACGAAGAAACCACCAACAAGTACAGCGAGGAATTCCGTACATATAACGGCGATGTTGTTTGGGGAACTCTGCAGAGCACCTTGAAATGCACTACCGATGGTAAGGAACATGTGGGTTGCGACAATGGTCGTGGTATGGCTGCCGATATCGATTCTACCAATCGGGGTTACGAAATGTGGTCGGGAACCAGTGGTGGAGTCCGCACGGTGAAGGGGGATGTTCTGGCGACGAATACCCCGTCCGTAAATTTCCGCCTTTACTTCGATGGAGATTTGCAAGATGAATTTCTTGATGCTACAGGTGGTGGCGGCAGCGGTGGAAAGATTGAAAAGTGGAATTCTTCGAAAAAGACCGTGGACCGTTATTTGTCTTTCTACAAGGTGAATAACTCTACGCTGAACAACTATACCAAGGCCAACCCCTGCATTTCGGCAGACCTGTTTGGTGACTGGCGCGAAGAATTTATTGTGCGGTCTTCTACGGACCCTTCCATGTTGACCATCTTTTCTACGCCTGTGACAACGCCTTGCCGCCTGTATACCTTGCTGCACGACCCGCAATACCGCGTGAGTGTGGCTTGGCAGAATGTGGCCTACAACCAGCCGCCCCATACCAGCTATTACCTACCCGACATGGTAAAGTCCCTTAAGCAGCCGGTAATCTTTATTGCGGGCGAGGGCTCTGCCGAAGAGGATACCCATACTTTGGTGAATGACGGCAAGTCCGAAATGGATGCTTCTACGCCCAAGGTAGGCGAGGGCTTTACCGAAAAGACAAACGAGGGCTACCTTTTGAACGGCTACTATAACTTTGCTAACAGCCTTTCTAGTTATGGTACCTGGGAAATCTTCTCGCCTAAGGAAGTAAAGACCACCCTTACGGTGCGCTTTACCAATGGCGGTAAAAGTTCTCGTGATATGGCGGTTAGCGTGAACGGAAAGCCTGCAGGGACCATCAGTTTCCCGACTACCGAAGCTTCTTGGACCGTTTATTCCGACGCAAAAATCGACGTGGTGTTGCAGCCGGGCGTGAATACGCTGACCTTCTCGTCTCTTAGTGCTGACGGTGGCCCGAACTTTGACATGTTCACTTTTGGTACCGATGGCATTGAAATTTACGACGGCACGCAGAAGGTTCCCGAATCCATTGTGCCTGCTAACCCCAGCAGGAGCGGGGTGGTGTTTAGCCCTGCTACAGGAATCCTTTTCACCCCGAAGGCGGGCTTTGCCGAGGTCTATTTCTACGATGTGTCTGGAACCATGCGCCTTGGAATCTCAAAGAACGTTGTTCCTGGTGCCAACACCCTTGCCCTTGACCGTAATATGCTCCCCAAGGGCATGTATGTGGTGAAGGTAATGCTTGACGGTAAACTAGTCTCTGCCACAAAGACGGTGCGGTAATGAACATTCTTTCGAGAATCTGGCAGTCTGTTGTTGTGGCATCGATGGTCCTTACCCCGATGGTGTGGGCGAAGGTGACTAT
>CACZII010000073.1 GCA_902781185.1 Fibrobacter succinogenes | reverse complement strand
ATCTTGACGGTAGGAGCGAGGCTGTCTACGTCTTCAATGGCAAAGCGGTTGATTTCTACGAACAGCTGCAGGTCCTCTGGCGCGATGGAATCCAGTACGCTCTGGCCACCGGTGATATTGACAGAGACGGTGTCGGGAGAGAGCTTGGCCTCGTCCTTGTTGTAACGCCCGATAAGGTGGACCGGAATTTTCTTCAAGGTCTTGCTTTCCAGTTTTTGGATGTCGATGCTCATGATGACGCTGGAATCGCTGGGCGTCACGTAGGCGGGGAAGGTTTCCAGGTTCAGCTTGACCTTGAAATTGTCGTTGGCGATAAGGCTGTCAAAATGCACGGAATCTGTGGGGATTTCAAAGATGCGGGTCAGGGCGTCTCTGGCGCCGGACACTCGAATTTGTTCGGGCGTGATTTTCGGAACGTCTGTCATGATGTAGCCAGGCGCCGGGTTGAAGGTGGCGTTAGACTTGACAGGAATGCTGCGCTCAATGCGGGTATCCAGTTCCAGGTCCAGGAACAAAAGCTGGTTGGAAGGTTCTACGAACACCACGTTCGGAAAGTTCGGTGCCGAGAAATTCCTGGCGTCCAGATGCTTACGAGTGGCTCCCAGTTCGGCCCCCTGCAGGTCGATAATAATGGAGACGGCGTTGGAATCCTTGTTCATGTAGTTCCAGCGCATACGGATAAGGTCGAAGGCCGGCCCCCTGACGGTAATGGGCAAGGTGTGGGGCGGCTTGGAGGCTACTGCCAAGAGTTCCGGTAACCTGACCAGCTTGACGGGAACATCCATGGTGATTTGAAAATCCTGGGTGGACATGACAAAAAACCAGAGGGCGATTCCGAACAGGAAGGCCATTATCTTTAATCCGATATTATTCATAGCAGTACCGTGATAAACACTAGCAAATTTAATTATATTCCAATGGTGCTAGGACAATTAGGCTACTTAATATCTGAATCTTTTCGGGGGCTGAAGCAGCACCGTACCGTGGTTCTCCCGTCCCTGGTGACCATCTTTCTTTGTTCTATCCTGCTGGCAGGCTCGTTGACGGCCTTCGGGGGCGTGGTGAAGCTCCTTTCGGCAGAGAAGGCCCTCTATACGGTGGAGGCGTTTTTGCCCAAGGTGGTGCCGCCCGATTCTATCAAGGCCATTTCCGACAACCTGCTCCATACCAAACGGATCGAATCCGTAGAATACGTAAGCGCCGATTCTGCCCTGGCGGATTTCCGTAGGCATTTTTCGGGAGAGATGCTAGACCTGGTCGAAGGCAACCCCCTTCCGCCGTTTTTCCGCATAAAGATGAAAAAGGAAGCCTACAGTCCCACCGACCTGGTGGAGCTCCGCATGGAAATTTTCCGCAAGGGCTATTTCGAAGAGGTTCAGGCCCCTATCGAGTGGGCGGAGCGAGTCGCCAAGTGGAAATTCAAGATGGTGTTCTGGCCCCTTTGCTTGAGCGTGCTGCTACTGGCCACCCTCTCCCTGATTATCTGCAATTCCGTTCGCCTATCCCTGTTCTCCAGGCAGTTGTTGGTAGAGAACATGAAGTATACTGGCGGCAGTCCTTTCTTTATCGAGTTCCCCTTCGTACTGGAGGGCCTGATTCTTGGATTTGTAGGGAGCGGCCTTGCCGTGACCCTCATGGCGATTCTCGTGAATGCGGTAGGAGAGGCCATTCCCATCGTGGCCGATAACAGGGGCGGTCTTGGGCTTGTGCTTGCAGGAGTCGTTCTGCTGGTGACCCTTCTTTCGGCCTATTTCAGTTACAGGACTGTACGCAGGTTCCTTACGGTAAAGAATTTTGAGCAGGAATAGGATGCGGATTCTTTCCATCATCTTGTGTCTTTTGGTAGGGCTTTCTTTTGCAGCCCCCAAAAAGACCGATGCCCAGATCAAGGAACAGCGGACCGCCTTGAAAAAGCTGGAGACGGACCTGGCCAAGAAACGCAAGGAACTGGCCATGCTGGAAACCGAGGAGAAGGGCGTGCTCAACACCATCTCGCTTCTGGACCAGAACCTGAACCAGACCAGGACCTATATCCAGGAACTTTCCAAAAGCGAAATTCTGGTCCAGGGGGCGGTGCGTAAGCTTTCTCGGGACCTAGATTCTCTAGATAGGCAGATTAGGGAACGCAAGGAAATCATGCGCAAGCGTATCCGCACGCTATATGAGAAGGGCCGCAGTAGCGAGGCCGAGGTCCTATATGCCCTGCTGACACAGAAAGGCAATCCCGAACGTCAGGTCTACTGGGTACACCATCTGCTTTACCAAGACCAGGAGCAGGTAAACACCTTGCTTAGGCTTATGCAGGAGCGCGACGAAAAGAAGAAACAAGAAGTGGAACACCTACAGGAACTTTCCCAGTTGCGCCACAAGAAGAGTGCCGAAGAAAAGGGCCTGGTGACCCAGATGAGCGGGCAAGAGAAAATGCTTGTTTCCTTGAAGCACGACAAGGCCATGCAGCGTCGGGCCCTAGAAGAATTTGAGCGTAACCAGAAGACCATGCTTGCCCTTATCAAAAAGTTAGAGGAACGGCGCAAGAAGGAACTGGAAGCCGCCAAGAAGGCCGAAGCGGAGCGCAAGAAAAAGCAAAAAGAAAAGAAGAAGAAAAAGGAGAAAGAGAAGGTTGTCGAAAAACCGAAGCCCACAGTGACGGCAAGCCTCAAGGGGCCCAAGTGCATGCCGCTGGAAGGCGAAGTCATCAGCCGTTACGGCCTGCAGGAACATCCGGTGCTCCATATCGCAACACGTAACCTGGGTATTGAAATCCGCGGCAAGCGGGGCAAGATGGTGAAGGCTGCCGCTCCCGGTACTGTGGTGATGGTTTCTGAAATTGACGGCCGTGGTCCTTCCGTGATTATCGAACACGAGGGCGGCACCTATTCCGTTTACGGACACCTCCGTTCTATCCGCGTCCAAGAAGGAAAAGTTGTCCAGAAATGCGAAGAAATCGGCGAAGTAGGGGATATCGCCTCTCTAAATGGAATTAAATTGTATTTCCAAGTTAGCGAAGGGACCCAGACCGTGGATCCCCTAGAGTGGTTGAAACAGAAATGATAGAGTATAGGCTAAATGGTCCCGCCTCCCAGGAGCGCCAGCGGATCCGACTCATGTCGGCTCTGCGTGAAAACCGATTCCCCCAGGCAATCCTGATTGACGGGCCTGCGGGAATCGGCAAGAAGGCTCTGGCCATAGAACTCTCGAAAGCATTGCGGTGCGAGAACAAGGAGATGCGGCCCTGCGGTAAGTGCTTTGGCTGCAAGATGGCCATGGATGCCGGCGTCACCGACAGTTGGGTGGTGCCTATGGAATCCAAGGAGGCTCATGCCCGCAGCGCCGCCGACGTTTCTGCTGGCAGCACTGCCAAGACGGTGCAGGATTACAAGCTGGCCTATATCTCCGAGATTTTCAAGAACCCCTACCGCATCGACATTTTCAATGCCGCCGCTGAAATTTCGGTGGAACTGATCCGTTCTATGACGGGCGCCTTCGCCCTCAAGGGAGACCGGATTCGTGTGGTTATTGTGGCCGAGGCCGATCGTATGAACGATTCTGCGGCCAATGCTTTTCTGAAGACTTTGGAAGAGGTTCCCCCGGATACCTATTTCATCTTGACCACCAGCTCTCGCGAAAAGCTTTTACAGACCATCCGTTCCCGCTGCCTGGCGCTACATCTGTTGCCCCTTAGCGATAAGGAAGTCCGCGAAGAGACCCTCCGCATGCTTGGTGAAGATGCCGATGAAGAGGGTGTTACCGACGATGTGGTGGGGCTTGCGGTAGGTTCTCCTGGTAAGGCCCTCTACTACGTAGAACATGGTGCCCGTTGGTGTGCCATGGCGGTGGATTTTCTTTTGATGAGCCTCCGTGCAGAATACGGAGATCTTTTTGCCGCGTTGAAAGAGGCGGATTTTGAGGACCCCCTGGAAGCGAATCGTTTTCTGGACGTGTTGGCCTTCTTGATTTCGGACTTGCTGCGCGAAAAGTCGGGAGCGCCCTTGCGTATTCCCGAGACCACGGGCCGTGTCCATCTGGAAAATTTCCCGCGGGTGAATGTAGAGGCTCTGGAAAGGGCCCTGAAGGATGTGCAGGAAACCATGTCCCGCATAGCCACCCGCAGGTCTTCGGAGGCCATGTGCCTCCAGTCTCTGGCCATCAAGCTTTTTGAAGGATTCAAGTGATGGAAGACTTGGTGGCATCCACACTTTCCATGGAATTGGGAATCCCCCATTTGGTGGCGCGGTTCCTGGTGTCCCGTGGAATCAGGTCTGTCCGCGAGGTACAGAAGCTCATGGCCGGAAGCGTAGATGACGTGCTTTCGCCGTCGTTGATGCTTGGCATGGATCGTGCTCTCCAATGGATTCTGAATGTCCGTGACCGTAAGGAAAAGGTTTTCATTTTTGGCGACTACGACCTGGACGGTATGACTTCGGTGACACTTCTGACAAGAGGCTTGCAAGAAGCGGGCATTGAGTCGGAATGGAGGCTCCCCAGTCGTTTTGGCGATGGCTACGGCCTTTCTATGTCGGCAGTAGACGAGATGTTCGAGGCGGGTGCCAGGAACGTGATTACGGTGGACACGGGTATTACCGCCAATGGCGAAATTGCCCACGCCAAGGAGCTGGGTATGGCGGTGATGGTGATAGACCACCACCAGCCTTCTGGCGATGGCCTGCCCCCTTGCGATGTGTTGCTGGACCCCCACCAGGAAGGGGATACTTACCCCAATCCGGAACTGTGCGGCGTAGGGGTGTCATACAAGTTTATTTGCGCCCTTTATGAAAGGCTTGGCAAGCCCGTTCCTGAAAAGTATTTAGACCTGGTGGCACTTGGCACGCTGGCCGACCTTGTGGGAATGACTCCCGAGAATAGGGCCTTTACCAAGGCGGGTCTTAAGCGCTTGCAGAACAGCGAATGGCCTGGGCTTCAGGCGTTATACAATTCCCTCCAGAAACCGGGAAGCCTTGTAGGCGGCATCGATGTGATGTACAAGTTTGCGCCCCTGCTGAATGCGCCAGGCCGTATGGAAAAGCCGGACCCTGCGCTAAAGCTTTTGCTGTGCGAAAACAAGGACGACGCTCCCACGCTTCTTTCGGAACTGAAGGATTGGAACGCCCGCCGCAAGCAGAAAGAGGCGGAGATTACCGACATGGCCATGGAACAGGTCCAGAACATCTATGGCGAGAACATTCCGCCGGTGCTTCTGGTGTCTGGCGAGAACTGGCATGTTGGCGTTATCGGGATTGTGTCTGCCAAGCTTGCCCAAGAATTTAACCGCCCTACGGCAGTGCTTTCGGTGATGGAAGGGATGGCCCATGCCAGCGCCCGCGCAGTGCCTGGCTTCAACTGGCACAAGGCCCTTTTTGAATCTCGTGATTTGTTCGACCGCTGGGGTGGCCACGCCAATGCCGCCGGCTTCTCGCTGCCTGCAGGGAAAATCCAGGAACTTCAGGGGCGGATTCTCGTGTCGGCCAAGGAACAGGGCTATACAGGGCACGAAGTCCGCGAGACGGGTGGCCAGAATTACGATATTCAGGTGGCCCTCGGTGAACTCTTAGTGGATCCTACTAAGAAGAACGGCCCGACCGTACTGGACTTTTTCGACAAGATGGAACCTTTCAGCGGGAACTTCCCGTATCCGGTATTCCGGGCCGAAAACGTGAAGGTTCATCGCGTGCGGGAACTGCGGGGCGGGCATTTGCAGATGGAAGTTTCCCAGGCGGGAAGCCCCACCTTCTCGGCTATCGGTTTCGGGCTCCGCAAGTGCAAGGCTCTTATCGGTAAGACACACCGCGTGTCTATTGTTTTTGAACCGACCTGGAACTACTATAACGGTAGGCGTTCCCTGCAGCTGTGTATCAAGTCTATCGAGTAGGCGGCTATGATTAGACGGAACTTTCCTCTGATTGTTCTTTCCTTGGTTTTCTTGGGGCTGCTGAATTTTATCTGGCAGGTTCAGCCCTATAAGATGCCGCCGTCTCATGAATCGGAGCCGACAATCGTTGAACAGGAAAAGTCCAAGCCCTTCACAGGCCGCATGGACATGCCGAACCTGGATGACATCTATGTGCTGGACAATTCAGCCGGTCGTGATGTGGAAGCTCTGGAAAAGTTCATCCAGGGCCGGGCCGCAGGGTTGCACTGGCTCGGTCAGGAACATTTCAAGAAAAAGGGAGCCGACGATATCCGTCTCGGGCTCCATCTTGTGGTGGATTCCTTAGGCGTTTTCACCTGCAGGGAAATCCTGTTTTCAGATGCCGACGACGAAGCCTTCGAGCAGAAACTCAAGGACCACATCGAATACTTTTGGCGGTACAAGAGAAGCGAAAACGGGGTAACCGATTTCTGGATACCCCTCCGCTGGAAAGCGAAATATTCAAAGTAAAACGGACTTCGTCACCCCCGATCTAGTCGGGGGTCTATTATCTGATCATGCCTTCAGAATGGCCAGCAGCTGGTCGGCCTTTTTCTCGATAAGGATAAAGGCCTCGAACATGCGGGCTTCGCGCCATTTGGTAAGGTACTTGCCCCACCATTCGGTGGCAATCTCGTCCGGAGATTTCTTGTCTTTTTCGTTCTGGTACCAGATTTCCTTGGAGACTTCCCTGATGACGGCGGCCATGTCGGCGGCAGGCTGCAAAGACCCCTTGCAGAGGAGCAGGGCCCGCAGGTTGTCCAGCAGGATTTCGTCGGTGGGGGAGTCGGAATCGTCACGGGCGCAGTCCCAGATTTCTCCACGGTGGCGTTCTGTCCAAGAAAGCAGGTGGCTTTCGGTCTCTTTCAGTTCGCCCTTGGCGAGTTTTTCCTCTACCGCCTCGCGGGGGTAATAGATGCTGTTGGGGTAAAATTCAATCATAGGCGTCCTAAAAAGCCATTAGTGCCCGGGGCGGGACTTGAACCCGCACGAGGTTGCCCCCAAGGGATTTTAAGTCCCCAGTGTCTACCATTCCACCACCTGGGCCGTTGGCGTGGCTCAAATATATAAAAATCCAGGCTACGACCGACGGGAGGGGGTATAGTTCGCCAGGTAATCCTTCATTTCTTGGATGTAGGTCTGGCAGATGGCGGAGGTGTTGAAGTTTTTCTTGACAATGTAGCCGATTTCCATGGTACGGTCATCCTTGCCTTTGCTGTCTTTGAAGGGTACGGCCACGTAGTCGGAACCGTTGATTTCTTCGCTGATGATTCCCGAGCACAGGGTGTAGCCGTTCAGACCCACCATCAGGTTCAGCATGGTGGCACGGTCGTTGGCTTTGATGGTGCGGTGGTACTCGTTTGTACTCAGAATTTCTTCGGCAAAGTAGTAGGTACCGCTTTCGCTCTGCTCAAAAGAGAGGCAGGGGTAATCCGAAAGGTCGTTCAGGTTCACATGCTTGCGGCTGGCCAGGGGGTGGTTCTTCCACATGTAGGCGTAGGCCTTGCAGTCAATCAGGTGGTGGAATTCCAGGTCTTTTTCCTTGAACAGGTAGTTGATGTACTTGCGGTTGAAATCACTCAGGTACAATATGCCGATTTCGCTCTTGAGTGAAGCTACGTCGTCGATGACTTCCTTGGTCTTGGTTTC
>CACZII010000072.1 GCA_902781185.1 Fibrobacter succinogenes | reverse complement strand
ACACTCCCGCAGAACTTCAGGGTCGAAACCTTATGGAAGATACTGCCGTCCTTGTCTTGCATAGTGAGCATCCAGTCCAGATTATAGCGGACCTCTTCCAACAGCAGAGGGAGCTTCGGGAATTCCCTGGGCACATCCCAACTCAGCGTATCGGCAAACTTGGGGAACTTCTCGTACAAATCCAAAAGGGTCCACACCGTAATGCCGGAATTCACGATGTACTTGCCGTAGTCGCCGGCATCGTACCACCCGCGGGGGGACTTGATGACCTTACCGGCACCCTTGCCGCCCGTGGCCTTGTCGGTACCGTAGACGATAACTTTGTCGTCCATATGGCCCGCCGCACGGACCCACTTGTCGGCGTAAGGGGCCACCAGGGGCATGCTGGCCCGCTGGTAATAGAACCCCTTGAGGCTCGCCTTGGTAACGCCTTCATAGACATTCTTGCCCACCATGATGGGATTACCGATGTATGCTCCAGCACGAAACAGGCGATAAGTACCCGGGGTCTTTACCGCAGAAATATCGAACACCTGGGTCTCTTCGCCACTGTATTCCCACTCCAGCACGTAGGGGGCCTTGAGCTTCAGCACTGTCTTGCCGTTCAAATCCCGGACTTCAAGCCCGTTGGCGTCGTTACCGGGAATCACCACCTGCTTTTCGGCCTCGGGGGCGTAGCCCAGCTGGTTCATCAGGGGCCCTGCAAAGGTAGGGGCAGAAAAAAGAGAAACAAGCGCCGCGGCGCCAAAAGTCATAGAACGTACGTTTTTTGAGATACTCATAGACATGAATATAACTTATGTACACCCCCAAAAACAAGAAAAGCCTGTTTTTACTGTTTTCAGGAAGAAACAGGTCGCACCAGCGCTGCCCCATAACAAAAAACCGCAACGGGAGGTTGCGGCTTTTCAATACTTTTTTCGACAGCTTATCGAACTGTATGGATCCCCTCCCGCGCTTCGCTTGGTCGAGGATGACGTTCGAAAACAATCGTTACTTTTTAGAACGATGGCTGTTCTTGATCCATTCGGTCTTGTGGACTTCGGGGATATCGTCCAGCAGGCGAAGCGTATGCGGCTCAGTGGTATTGTCCAGCACTTCTGCAGGCGTTCCCTGGTTCACAATCTTACCGTCGTGCATAATGAAGATACGGTCCGAAACGTAGTTGGCAAGGCCGATATCGTGGGTCACGAACACCACGGTCATCTTCAGCTCGTCTTTCAACTTGCGGAGATAATCCAGGATGTTGGCGCGCACGCAGGCGTCCACCATGGAGGTAGCTTCGTCAGCGATCAAGACCTTCGGGCGCAGCGCGAAGATACGGGCCAAAAGCATACGCTGCATCTGACCACCGGAAAGCTCGAACGGGTACTTGCCTTCGATATCGGAGGGCTTCACGTTCACAGCCATCAGGCCTTCGTCTACACGGCGGCGGATTTCTTCCTTGCTGGGCTTCTTCTTGAGCACATTCAGGGCGTCTTCCAGCTGGCTACGGATAGTAAAGAACTGGTTGAAGCATCCAAACGGGTCCTGGAACACGAACTGAACTTCGTTCCAGTGGTCCTTCAGGTTCTTGATCTTGTGATCCCTGTAGAGGAACTGGCCGCGGGTGGGTTCGTAGAGGCCGAGCATGATCTTTGCCAGCACGGACTTGCCGCAACCGGAGCCGCCCACGATAGAGATGAATTCTTCGTCATAGATGTCGAAGGAAACATCCTTCACGGCGGTCTTCAGGGTCTTGCCGGCGCCAAAGTCCTTGCTAATGCGCTTGGCAGAAAATACAACAGGCTTATCACTCAGCATAATCGCACCTCACATCACGACCACCGACAACGCGGAGGTTCTGGGTATTCTTCTTGCAGTCGGGGCATGCCTTCTTACAACGATCGGCAAAGCGGCAACCCGTAATCTTGTTACGCAGGCTCGGAGGTGCACCTTCGATAGCCACCGGGTGGCGGTTACGCTGGCTGGCCTCGGTACTGAGCATAGCGCCCATAAGAGCCTGGGTGTAGGGGTGACGGGGATCCTTCACCACCTGTTCTGCAGTGCCCTTTTCCACGAATTCGCCGGCGTACATAATGGCGATATTGTCGGCCACGTGGTACAGCAGCGGAAGTTCGTGGGTAATGAAAATCATGGTGCTGAAGATGCCCTTGTCCAGAAGGTCAAAGATCAACTTGATCACTTCTTTCTGGGTAGAAACGTCCAGAGCGGAAGTGGGTTCGTCGGCAATCACCATCTGGGGGTTCAAAAGCGTAGAAATACCAATCACGGAACGCTGGCGTTCACCGGCGGTAAGCTGGATGGGGTAAGAATCCAGCACACGCTTGGTGTCCATGCCAAACAGGTCGAAGCGCTCGCAAAGGCGGTCGTAGACTTCCTTCTTGTCCAAGTGCTTGCCGGGCTGCTGGTGGGCGCCAATCACGTCGGCGGCGATATCCTTAATCTTGCGGACCGGGTTCAGAGCGTTAAAGGCGCCCTGAGGAATCATGGAAACCTTCTGGGCCAGCACGTTCTTACGCACATCCTCGATGGAGCGGTTCATCAAAGATTCCATCTTGTCGCCGCTCTTCACGCGCACGTCACCGTCGCCTTCCGGATAGAGAGGCGGGATGCACATGCCCATAAGGCCGGACACCAGGGTGGACTTACCGCAGCCGGATTCACCGGCAATGCCGAGGATTTCGCCCTGCTTCATGGAGAAGCTGACGTTGGTCACCGCATGAGTCTTGTCGCCAAAGCGGCCCAAGTAGTAGAGGCTCAGGTTATCGACTTCAAATACATTTTCAGACATTTTTTGAACCTCCTACTTGCGAAGACGCGGGTTAAAGACGCCTTCCATGGAAGTATTAATCAGGAACAACGCAAACACCGTCAAGGTAATGATGATGGTGGCAGGCAAGAAGGCAATCCAGATGCCGTCGGAAAGGGCACCGTTGTCCTTCGCCTGGTTCAGGATGATACCCAGAGAAGTGGAATCCAGAGGACCGAGGCCGATCATGGAGATGGAGGCTTCGGAAAGGATACCGGAGGACACCTGCATAATGAACACCATGAACACGTAAGAGAGCAAGTACGGAAGCACATGCTTAATCACGATGTTCAGAGTGCTTGCGCCGTTAATCTTGGCAAGGGAGATATGGTCACGGCTACGCAACGAAGAAGCCTGGGCACGCACCGCACGGGCAGACCAGCTCCAAGCCGTAAGGCCGATGATAAGACCAATCAGCGTCAAAGAACGACCGTCCTTAACAGCAGAGCTGATAAGCACGAGAATCACGAACTGCGGAATCACGATGAAGATGTTGGTGAGCATGTTCAGCACTTCGTCAATCCATCCGCCGCGGAAACCGCCGAACAGACCGATAAGCACACCGATGGTCGTGGCAATAACGCCAGCCACCAGACCCACGTACAAGGAGCTGCGGAGCCCTTCAATCAGGAGCGACACGTAGTCACGGCCCAGGTGGTCGGTACCCAGCAGGTGGTCGCCGCTAGAGCCCGCATAGGGGCCGGCGACGATGTCACGTGCGTTGATGTCCACATGGTAGAACATGGGGCCAAGCAATGCAATCAACAGCGTGATAATGAAGATCGAGATACCGATGACGAACATCGGAGACTTGAGAAGATTTCTTAAAAGTTTACCCATGATTACTTACCTCCCATCTGGAGACCGGCCTTGACACGGGGGTCAAAGACCGCAATCAAAACGTCAACGGCAAAGTTAGCCACGAGCACGCAAGTCGAGATCATCAAGGTGCAACCCTGAATCGTTGCGTAGTCGTTCTGCTGGATAGCGGTAAGCATGGCCATACCGAGACCCGGGTAAGAGAAGATCATTTCCGTAATGAGGGCGCCACCCACCATGGTACCCAGAGACTGGGCAAGACCGGTGAGCTGCGGAAGCATGGCGTTACGGAACACGTAGCTAATAATCTTGCCTTCGCGAAGTCCAAGCCACTTGGCGTACTTCATGTAGTCGGTACCAAGTTCGTAGATGGACATGGAACGCATACCCGTTGCCTGACCCGAAAGAAGAATCGGGAACACCGAGAAGAAGGGCAGAATGTAGTACCAGCCCACACTCTTAATGCAGCCCCAAGAGAACGAGAGTTCCGTGATGTCGGGGCTGTAGGCGCCCATGGCCGGGAACCAGCCGAGGGTGATAGAGAACAGGGCCACCAGCAACATACCGAACACGAAGAACGGAATGCCGTTCAGGAACATGGCGCAGGGGAAGAACACCTTGTCGAAGATGCCGCGCTTGTAGGCAGCAAAGGCACCAAGCAGGTTACCGATAATCCAGCCGAGGATAATGGTGGGAGCCTGGATGAGCAGCGTCCAAGGAACGGATTCCTTGATGATGTCCACCACCGGCTTCGGGTACTGGCTGTAAGAGATACCAAGGTCACCCTTGAACACATTCTTGATATAGACCAGGAACTGAGAGAAACCAGAAGCAAGGCGCGGGTCGTCCTTCTTGACCACCTCGTCCACCATGACGGTGTCCTGGTGTTCGGACTGGTACTGTTCCATGACAGGCACCTGTTCCACCTTGGCCACCTTCTTCTTGGTCTTGGGGTCCTTTTCCATCACC
This sequence comes from Fibrobacter succinogenes, assembly GCA_902781185.1. Lineage (GTDB taxonomy): Bacteria > Fibrobacterota > Fibrobacteria > Fibrobacterales > Fibrobacteraceae > Fibrobacter > Fibrobacter succinogenes_G. The sequence goes on along the minus strand of CACZII010000072.1, from coordinate 2,965 downwards.
GGCTTGCCCTTTTCGTCGAGCACCGGCTTTTCTTCGAACACCGGATTACCTTCGGCATCGACCACCTGGCGTTCAAGCATCACCGGATTGCCTTCGGCATCGACGTCCTTGACAGTCTTCAGAACGGGGGCGCCATTCTCGTCGAGCTTGGCCACCTTGACCGTAATCATCTGGCCGTTGGCATCGACTTCGGGGTCGTAGATCACGTTGCCCTGGTCATCCAGTTCGGCCATACCGAAAGCCTTGAGCAGGCCTTCTTTCTTGAGCTTGGCTTCTTCGGGCGAAAGACCCTGGGCGGCCTTACCCATAATGATGTCCACGGGGTTGTTCTCACCCATACGGGGCAACGTAAAGTTAATCGCCACAGCGACAACAAACGTCAAGAGATACCAGAATCCCTTCTGCAGGACATAGCGCAACATAGGATATTGTTTAAGCATTTGTCGTCCTTTTATTTAGCAAGCTTGAGGTTCCAAAGAATCTTGGTGCCAGAGGCAATCCACGGAAGCTGCGGCGGAGCGTAGGGATTCTCGGCGGTCGGCCAGTTCGTCCACACGCGGTCGCTGAATTCGTAGAACTGTTCGGGCAGGTAAACCAGCGGAATGGAGGGCTGGTCTTCCATGAAAATCTTGTTGAGTTCGCGATAGGCCTTCGCAATTTCTTCGGGGTCGGTCATCAGCGGAATAGCAGACATGAGCTGGTCCACTTCGGGGCGGAACTCAGGAGTGCCAGGCTGGTTGTAACGACCGATGTTGGTGCCGGCCCAGGCGCCCAGCGGCTGCCAGTCACGGCTGGACATGACTTCGTTGAAACGGCTCCACGGCAGAGACGGAGAAACGTCTGCAGAGGGCTTGTCCATGAGAAGGTCGAAGTTACCGGTACCCTTAGCAGGCCAGTACTGACCACCATCCACAAAGCCTTCACGTACGTCGATACCGGCCTTGCGCATGCCTTCTACGGCGATGGTCACCATAGCTTCCCAGTCGGTCCAGCCGGCAGGGCTTGTGATATAGAGCGTGGGGAGCTTTTCGCCCTTGGCGTTTTCCATGTGGTCAAGGGTTCCATCGTTCTTCCAGACAGACTTGTAACCGGCCTCGGAGAGCATCTGCTTCACCGTGTTCAGGCGTTCGTTCTCGTCGGTAATGCCGAGGTTCACACCGTACTTCTGGGTGTCTTCGTCGTTGATGAACTTGCCTTCCAGGTCCGTGGGCATGATAAGGCCCGGCTTCAGGGTGGAGGTGTAGTTGGAAACGGCGAACTGGCGGATAGCGGTGTAGTCGATAGCCGTTGCCAGAGCCCTACGGAAGCGCTTGTCGTTGAGCGGTTCCTTCATGGTGTTGATCATGAGCATGGGCATGGCGCCCGGAGCAAAGTAAGGAGGTTCGTTGAACCAGGTATGCACGCCGCGCTTACGCCAGATGCGGGTCACGAAGCTCATAGAAGCGTCCAAGTTACCCGTGGTAAGAGCGATGGTGTTGGCATCGTTGCTCTTGTAAATCGGGTGGACAACGTACTTAGGAGCAGGGAGCTTGCCGTTGTGCAAAGCCGCATTGCCCCAGTAGTCGTCGCGACGCAGAAGGATAATCTTGTTCGGGTCGGCCGACATGATGTTGTAGGGGCCGGAAACCACCGGATTCTTGTCCATGGTAAGCTTCTTCACCTCGTCGAGGCCCTTTTCCGCGATAAGCGGTTCGAACACGTGGGCCGGGGCGATACGGATAGCCTGGAGCAAGTCGCGCACAGAAAGCGGGTTGTTCCTCTGGGCCTTGTTCACGATAAAGGCCAGACGTTCGCCAATCATCTTGCGTTCGGCGGTGGAGTCCTCGGATGCCGGTTCGGCGTAAAGGGTGTCCACATGAATGTCGGAAATCTGTTCGGAGGTATTGATGGAACCCTTGGTGAAAATGAACTTCACGTCGTTGGAGTTCACCTGCACACCGTCGCTCCACTTGGCAGCGGGGTTCAGGGTAACCACGATACTGTCGTTATTGGAGAGGTCTTCGTCCAGGTGTCCCAGAAGGTCCTCAATCTGGCCGTTCAAGGTGTTATAGGTAATAAGCGGTTCGTAAACCAGGTTAAAACGACCACCCACGGGCCAGGCAGCCATCCAGCTTTCGGCAAGGGGGTTGAACGTCGCGGGAGCGCCCCATTGCTGACCGGACAGGTAGAGCGTCTCCTGGCGGGGAAGCGCACCTTCGACCTGGTCGCTTCCACAACCCGAAAAGACGATACCACTTGCCGAGAGAGCCAAAAGCATCTTGGCAGTAGATTTCATAGCAATCATTATATCCTCATTTTATATAGCCAAAAACGGCATCGATGAAAATCGTTTTTTAATCTAGTTTTTTTATAGCGGAAAGTTCCCTTGCAAATAAATTTTTCTGTTTACAACAGGTTAATAGATAGCCACTTACCATCCGTTGTTTCTAAATCTTTACAATGTACCGTACCCCAACACCTCACACCTCACACCCCACACCCCTCACCTCTAATTACTATCTTGTGCCCAAAACGGAGTTTATATGGCAGCACTCATCCTCGACGGCAAGGCTCTTGCCAAGACCACAGAAGAAGAACTCAGCGCCCGCGTGGCGAAACTCAAGGAAAAGACAGGCAAGACCCCGATACTCGCCACCATCCTGGTGGGCGACGACCCGGCCAGCGCCACCTACGTGAAGATGAAGGGCAACGCCTGCGCCCGAGTGGGCATGGAAAGCATCCGCGTGGTGCTCCCGAAGAACACCACCACCGAGGAACTGCTGAACAAGATCCAGGAACTGAACGAGAACCGCGACGTGCACGGAATCCTCCTGCAGCACCCGGTCCCCCGCCACATCGACGAACGTGCCGCCTTCGAAGCCATCGACGCCCGCAAGGACGTAGACGGAGTGACCTGCCTGGGCTTTGGACGCATGGCCATGGGCGAACCCGCTTACGGCTGTGCAACGCCGGCCGGCATTATGCG
>CACZII010000071.1 GCA_902781185.1 Fibrobacter succinogenes | reverse complement strand
GCCCTTGAAGCCCTGGTGTTCTACTAGGTTCGCGCCCAGCTTGCGGTAAAGCTCGTAGTGGGTGCCGGTGGAAATCAGGTGCCGGTCAAATTCCGAAAGCACAGGCTGGAAAGCGTAAGGGTCGGTGACGGTGTACTCGATGCCATCGCCCTGCTTGATAATCAGGTTGTAGAAGAATGGCTCAAAATCCATGTCCAGGATGGCTTCGTAGAATCCGGTATCGCCTAACTTCACAAAGTCGAATTCCACCTCGCCGTCGCAGGATTCGCCCCGCACGAAGGAGGCCTGGGGCTGGTGGGGCTGGTAGGTGCGGATGACCGTCTTGATGCCCTTGTCGGTATCCAACGGGTGGATACCCAGCACTGAGAACGGGTCGCTGCAGTAAAAGTCCCAAATCGGCAACATCTGGTCACGGGTTAGCGTGGTAAAGTCATTCCAATCCATAAATACTCCTCTTGAACGTCATAAATATAACATTAAGAAATTATCTTTACACCCAAAAATGGAGGCTTTATGGCTATTGCGATGGAAGAGACGGTGAACCCCATGCAGTTTACGCAGGTGTTCAAGGTGACTCCCGAGATGATTGACGACAATCACCATTTCAACAACGTGTGGTCTGTGCAGTGGATCCAGGACATCGCCATCGCCCACTCCGAATCGGTCGGCGGCACCGCCCTCATGAAAAGCCTTGGCGCCGGCTGGATGATCCATGTGCAGCATGTGGAATACAAGAACCAGGCGTTCCTGGGCGACGAAATCAGGGGCACCACCTGGGTGGCGGCTTACGGCAAGGTGGCGAGTCTGCGTAAGTGCCGCTTTGAGCGGGTCTCCGACGGTAAGGTCATCTTTGAATCCGAAACTCAGTGGGTGTTGGTGGACCTGAACCGCGGCCGCCCTATGGCCATTTCCGACGAGATGAAAAAGCTGTACGTGGGGCAGTAGTCACCCTGAGTCTCACCCTGAACTCGGTTCAGGGCAGGGTCAGCATTACAGTCCGCATTGTCACCCTGAGGAATCTCAGGGTCTGCTTTCACTTTAAGAAATACCTCGCGATTCTTTGGATTTTTGCCCGCAGGCCTTTTTCTCCATTTTTATGGTAAGGCGGATAGAAGAACCGCATGGAATCTAGTGCCCCCTGGAACATCACGTTCCTTTCGTGGCTGAAGGTCTTGAACCCGTAAATCCCGTGGTAGTTCCCGGTGCCGCTCATGCCCACTCCACCAAAGGGCACCGACAGGTTTTCAATCTGTAAAATGCAGTGGTTCACGCAGGTGGATCCGGCGGTGGTTTCGCGCAGCACGCGGTCGATGTTGCGTTCAGATTTCCCGAAAATGTAGAGGGCCAGCGGTTTCGGGCGTGATTGCACGAACTGGATTGCCTCATCGAGTGAATCGTAGGCCACAATGGGGAGGATTGGTCCAAAGATTTCGCTGTCCATGACGCTCATGTCGGCCGTGACTCCTGTAAGCACGGTAGCGGGAGTGTAGCGGCTTTCTGCATCTTCGGGTGTAAAGGTCCCGCCTATGACTGCGGTGGCGCCTTTTGCCAGGGCATCCTCTACCAGCGCCTTGTGACGTTCAACTGCACGGGTCTCAATGATGCGAACAAAGTTTTCGCTATGGCGACGTTCTTCATCCGTAGAGCCGTACATCTTGCGGATGCTTTCTGCCACCGCTTCTGCCAGGGGCTGCACCAGTTTTGCAGGGCAAAGCACGTAGTCGGGGGCTATACAGGTCTGGCCCGCATTCAGGCACTTGCCCCAGGCAATCTTTTGGGCGGCGTCTTTGATTTGAACGTCGTCAAGGACAATGACGGGGGATTTTCCTCCCAGTTCCAGAGTGACACCGGCGTGAACCTTGGCGGCACACTCAGCCACATGGGCGCCCACCTTGGGGCTTCCGGTAAAGAACATGTGGTCGAAGGGGAGGGAAAGCAGTTTGTCGCCCAAGACTGCGCCGTCGCCCAGTACAACGGCCACTTCGTCTTTCGGGAAGGCTTCTGCCATTAGGGATTCCAGGAACAGGCTTACCTTGGGAGTCTTGTGGCTGGGTTTTGCAATGATGGTATTCCCGGCGGCAACGGCAGCCACAATGGGGGAGACAAACAGCAGCAGGGGATAGTTCCACGGGGCCATGATAAGCACGCGGCCCTTGGGCTCAAAATGGCTGACGCTTTTGTTGGTGGGGAATAGGGGGCTCCAGTTGCCGCCTTTGTCTTCCATCCATTCTTCCAGATGGGCGACGGCGCAGTCTATTTCGGAGAGTGCGGGGTACACTTCGCAGAGGTGGGCTTCTGTTTTAGGCTTGTGGAAGTCTTCCCACACGGCGTCGTAAAAATCCTGTTGCCGTGCCACTAGGGCCTTGCGGAGTTTCTGCAACTTCGCGATTCGCTCTTTTGCGGTGGTCTTGGCAATCTCCCAGCGCCTTTTACCCTGGGCTTCAAACAGTTCTTCTAGAGACAATTCTTGGTTCATGGCTTTGCTTAATTTACATTCTTTTGGGGGTGTGTCATGCCCCGTAGCCCATTGTCATGCCGGACACCCTCTTGTCATCCCCGCGAAGGCGGGGATCTCCTATCCTTTAGAAATTACTCTAACTTGTATTGTTAAATTGATTAGTTTTGTACAAAAACGACAAAATTCATAGTGAAATCAGCATTTTTGTATTGTATAATATTGCATCTCTAGTAAAAATAAGATATATTCCCTAATATGCGGTCCATCACCGAATACCAGGATTACCGTGCCTACATAGCCGACTATTACGCCTACAAGAAGCGTACCTCGGCCTTTACTTGGCGTGAATTCGCGAAACTTGCGGGCTTCGGTTCTCCGGTGTATCTGAAGCAGGTGTCCGAGGGCAAGTTTAACCTAAGCGAATCTGCTGTGGAACGAGTTGCCGAAGCGATGTGCCTGGTGGGTTACGAGGTGGATTATTTCCGCGCGATGGTCGCCTACGGTCATGCCGGTTCGTCTTCCGAAAAGCACAGGTTCTTTGCGCAGATGGTGGCCATTGCCGAAGAGAACAAGGTAGAGGTGGTGGGGGCGAAGTCCTTCAAGTTTTTTGACTCATACAGGAATGTGTTGTTGCGTGAACTGGCGCCTGCCATGCCCGGAGTCCGCCCTATGGACATGGCTAAGGTTTGCAGGCCAGAACTCTCTGCAGCAGAAGTGTCCGACGCTCTCAAATTCTTGGTAAAAAACGGCTTCCTGACCAAGGACAAAAACGGCAATTACAGACAGTGCACCAAGTCCGTGAAGATGGATGATTCTACGGCCAAGTCTCTTGCTGCCACGGAACTCCAGCGTCAGATGGGCGAACTAGCCCTCTCTGCCATGGATTATCCGAAAACGGAGCGAGACATGACGGGCCTTACTCTCGGAATGTCCGAGAAATGCTACGCCGAGGTGGTCCGTGAACTGGCGGAATGCCGCCGCCGTATTGTGGCCCTGGTCCAGAGCGACCCTGTGGTAAAAAAAATTTATCGCCTGAACATGCAACTTTTCCCTATGGCGGATATCGCCACTAGTCATTGCGACCCTGAACTTGTTTCAGGGGAAGCAATCTCCGACCATAGTTTTAAGCATCATAAAGTTTTAAACAAAAAACACCCTTCTCCTAAAAGGAGGAAAAAATGAACTATAAGGATAACAATGTTGTCATTCCCGGCTTGAAGAGCCTGCCCCGGATTAGTTCCGGGGGGAATCTCCTCTCATTTTGGAAAATCCTGTCCCTTGTGGCAGTGATGTTGTTCCTTGCCGCCTGTAGCGATGATCCTAAGGTGGGTGGCGGTACCGAAGAAGACTCTGGCATTATCGCTATTGCAGACAAGACCGTTTCGGGGGTGTCCCAGAAGGGCCCCTTCGTGAATGGTTCCAGTGTAACTGTCTATGGACTTGACGGCGAAACCTTGGCGCAGACAGGCAACATTTACGAAGGGAAAATCAAGAGCGACATGGGTGATTTCTCCGTGAAGGTGGTTAAACTCGCTTCTCAGTACGCCTTGCTCAAGGCTAACGGTTTTTACCGCAACGAGGTCACGGGTGAAAAATCCAATAGCCAGATGACCCTGTATGCCCTTACGGATTTGAGTGACCGTGACGAGGTGAACGTGAACTTGCTTACGCACCTGGCTTATGAACGTTCCCTGTACCTTGCGACAGATTCGTTGTCGGTCTCTAAAGCCAAGAAACAGGCAGAAGCGGAGGTGTTTAAGTCCTTTGAAATAGAAGGTGATTTTGGTGTTGCCGAGGACCTGAACATCTTTGGGGAAAACGATCAGAGTGCAGCCCTGTTAGCCATAAGTGTTTTGATGCAGGGTGACTTGAAGGAGGCTGACTTTAGTGAGCGACTGGACAATTATGCCCGCGACATTGAGGAGGATGGCAAGTGGGACGACAAGAAAACAGCAACGGCGATTGCTGATTGGGCCTCTGAGAAAAGTTTGGGTGGCGGGCTTGCAACAATCCGAGCCAATGTGGAAAAATGGGGGCAGTTGTTTGGCGTTCCGCCCTTTGAAAAGTTCGTCAATAATTTCTGGTGGCAGAATTATGGCCTTGGAACTTGCGACGATAATCACCAAGGTGAGATGAAAACAAACAGTAATGTATTGAGTGTAAATAATGGAACTTATTTTATCTGTAACAGCAATGCGTGGAGGAGTGCGACTACGTTAGAAAAGGACACATTTGGATGGGAAAAAGAAAAAGATGGAGTTGTAAAAAAAGGAAACGTAACGGACACGATGTATGTGTTTGAAAATGGACTTATAAGACCGGCTAATGCTAGAGAAGCTCTTCTTTTAGAAGGTTGTGCTAATCATAATGAGGGAAGTATAAATACAAAATCGGACACGTCAGATTATGTATGTAAAGGGGGACAGTGGGTTTTGTATAAGGGTACTCTTGTTGATGCAAGGGATAACCAGGTCTATTCTACGGTCCGTATTGGGAAGCAGGTATGGATGGCTCAAGATTTGAATTATGTTGATTCTGCTCAAACAGAAAATTTAAAGGGCGCTTCCTGGTGTTGGGGAGGAAAAAAAGAATGCGATTCGCGATTGTATTTTTGGAATGCTGCTATGGATGTAGGTCCATCCTATCAAACGAACATTTATGGAAAGGCTTCAGTAAGGGGAATATGTCCAGAAAAATGGCATCTTCCATCTGCTGAAGAGTGGCAGGAACTTATTGATTTTGCCGGAGGGCCGAAAGAATCATGGTATAATTTAGTGAATCGAGGTGAAGATGTAACTCGTTCAACGAATTCGTTTGGTTTTGATGCGAATGGTTATTATGGTGGATCTTTTGTTGAATCAGGTAATTGTACAGACGGATTTTTTAGTTGTTGTCAGGGAGGTGGCGAGTCTGGGTGTATGAATGAAGACAAAATTGTATTTTGGGGATGTGTCGGTAGTTATTATTGGTCATCGACTGAACTCAGTGAAGATGGGGTTAGTGTGATACATATACCTTATAGTCAACCTTATAGTGATGAATTACCCTATGGTGAATCTTATAGTGATGAATTGGTTTCCTTAGACGGTTCCTCAAAAACAGCTGTTATTTCCGTTCGTTGCATCAAGGACGAAGAATAGTGCTTTAGGGATTGCTGCGCATCGAAGGAATACTCATTTGCAAATCTTGATTTTGTATATTTAACGAGAACTGCAAAGGAGGTTCCCGTGGACAGGTTGTTTTCGAGATTGCTGAATGTAATTGCTGCGCTGGTCCTTTGCCTTGGTGTTTCGGGCTTTGCCCAGGCCAACTACTCTACTTCGGAGCTGGATACCCTGGTGGCAAACATCGCCCTTTACCCTGACCCGCTGCTGGTGCAGGTACTGGACGCTTCCACCTACGGAAACCAGATTGCCCCCGCCGCCCTGTGGGCGGAATCCCACAAGAACCTGAAGGGGGAGTCCCTCGCCAACGCCATCGAGGAGGCGAACCTGCCATACGACCCCAGCGTTCTCGCACTTTTGCCTTTCCCGTCGGTGCTTTCCATGATGGACAAGTACCGCACCTGGACGGACCAGTTGGGCGATGCCGTCACCAACCAGAAAGAAGACGTGATGGAGGCGGTGCAGCGCATGCGCCAGAAGGCCTACGACTACGGACACTTGAAAACAAATGAACAGGTGAAGGTGGAGACCGGCGACAACATCACCATCTACCCGGTGCAGAAGGAATACGTGTACGTGCCGGTCTACAACCCCCGTGTGGTTTACTATGTGCGTTACGACGGCTACACCCGTGTCTATTACGGTTCCGGCGTGTGGCTGGGCACCTGGTTCGGCGAATGGGGTTGGGGTTCCTGCTGGATAGACTGGGGCCCGAGGGTGATTTACGTGCGCAACACCCGCTGGTATGCCCACAGACCCATTCCTAGACACCCGAGGCGCTACCGTCCGCCTCATCACTACAATAGTCCGCCACCCCGTCATGCACCAGCCCCTGCCCGTGCAATGCCTGCACCTGCCGCTCGCATGTCGACGGCGCCCGCCCCCCGTGCTGCGGCTCCTGCAAACACTTACCCGATACAGCGTCGCGTGTCCAGCGAGCCCGCACCCCGGGTTATGACTGCCCCGGCACCGAGTCAGACCCGTCCCGCCGCAAGTCCTGCGCCGGCGGCTCGGCCCTCTGCTGCGCCTGCTGGCATCGGGCAGGAGAGGCTCCCGACTCGCTACGTTGATAGCGACGACGAAGATTCTAGAGGTTACGACAACCGGCGTTATGAATCCAGAAACCAGGGGAACTCGGGTACTCATGCAGCTCCTAGGCCCCGTTCCTCTTCCGCTCCGAAACCAAGGCCCTCGGGACGTCGTTAGGGCCTGACTTTCCGTTTTATTGCTATATTCAAAAGACCCGTGAGGGTGCCCTGCGGCAAACGCTGCCGGGCTGTTTAACTTAGGGCCTTTTCGAAAGATCAGGACCCTCCAATTGGAAACTGAAATCATGGATTTTTCCGCTATTATTGCTGAAGAGCTGAAACTTGAAACTTGGCGTGTGGCCAAGGCCCTGGAACTCATGGACCAGGGGGGCACCATTCCCTTTATTGCCCGTTACCGCAAGGACCAGACGGGAACCCTGAATGAAATTGAACTCCGCGACATCAGCCACCGCCGTGACTACCTGCAGGAACTGGCCGATCGCAAGGAGACTATCCTCAAGAGTATCGAGGAACAGGGCAAGCTGACCCCCGAACTGAAGGCCCAGATTGAAGCCTGCAAGGACAAGACCCTGCTGGAAGACATTTACGCCCCCTACAAGCCCAAGAAGCGCACTCGCGCCACCATTGCGAAGGAACTGGGCTTGGAACCTCTTGCCCGCCTGATGTGGGACCAGGAGGACACCAGCAATACAGCCGAAGAAATCGCCCGCATTTACCTGTCCGAAGAAAAGGGCCTTGCCGACCCGAAGGCCGCCCTCAGGGGTGCAGCCGACATCCTGGCCGAAGAAGTGGCCGACAATACGGAATTCCGCCAGTACCTCCGCGCCCAGATGGAAAAGAAGGGCGTCATGGTGTCCAAGGTCAAGAAGGATTTCGAGAAGCAGGAGACCAAGTTCAAGGACTACTACGACTTCAGCGAACCTGTTTCCAAGATCCCGAGCCATCGTATGCTGGCGCTGCGCCGTGGCGAAAAGGAAAAGGTGCTCCGCCTTTCTATCGAAGTGCCTACCGAGGAGTTGGTGGGTTATCTGAAGGCCCAGGTCATCAAGAAGGATTCCGTGTGGAAGCCCTACCTGGAAGACATGTGCCAGGACGCCTGGGAACGCCTGCTGCAGCCCAGCATGGAAAGCGAAGTGCGCCTGCTTTTGAAGGACGCCGCCGAAGAGGAAGCCTTCAAGGTGTTCAGCAAGAACCTGCAAGACGTTTTGCTGGCCGCCCC
>CACZII010000070.1 GCA_902781185.1 Fibrobacter succinogenes | reverse complement strand
ATGAACTTCGCCACCGGCGGAGGCTACGACGACTACGAGCGTATCGAGGCCCTGGGGCTCCCGCTAATGCTTACCTCGGAATGGCAGGAAGACCACCCGCTGGCCAAGGCGGAATGGATTAAGTTGTTCGGAATGCTGTTCGGTAAGGAGGCACTTGCGGATTCCATTTACGAACAAAGTAAGCTTGTGTACCTGGTTAACGGTATTTTTACCAAGATCAACGCAGCCCATATTCCCAATTGTCCCCGTGTGCTCGTAGGCATGAGCTATGGAGGCACATGGTACGCGCCAGGCGGCAACAGCTATACGGCACAGCTCATCCATGACGCAGGAGGCTGCTACCTGTGGGCAGAGGACTCCAGCAGGGAACAGCGTTTCCCGCTAGAGCAGGTCATCGCAATAGCCGATTCCGCCGACATCTGGGTTAACCCGGGCATGTTCAGCACCGCCGAAGAAATCCTTGCCGAAGAACCCCGCGTGTCCGTTATCAAGGCGTTCAAGGAAAAACGGGTATACCAGAACGACAACCGCAAGGGACCGGGCGGTGGCAACGACTTTTACGAAAGCGCCGTCACCTATCCAGAGGAACTACTCAGGGAAATGACCCAAATTTTCGAGCAAGATACAGACAGCGCGAAAAACGCCTCTGCCGACACCACCCACCCCCGCTGGTACAGAAATATTTTTAATTTTTAACATATGAAACAACATACAGGTATTGGCGACTGGATTGCGACGTCCTATGAATCGGGAACGCCGTTTTTACAGCAGGTTCCTAGGGACTGTGCCGACTTTCTGTTACTGAACGCCCAGATTCGCGAGTTCGATACGGGCGAGATTATCATCAACGGCAATTCCGAGGGCCAGGCATTCTGCGTCTTGCAGAGCGGCCGCGCCCAGATTTGCGGACAGATTTTACCTGACGGGCACTACAGTGTGCTGGCCTATATCGAGACCGGCGGATGTTTCGGTGAAATGTCCATCATTTGCAACGAACCCACCAGCAATACGGTAATTGCTGCCGAAGACGGCTGCACAGTGCTGATTATCCCCCGTGACGAGTTCGTGGCCTTCCTGGAAAAGAACCCGAGTATCATGGTGTACCTGTACAAGGTGGTGGCCGGGCGTCTCCGCGCCAAGAACAAGGCCATCGACGAGTTCGAAAGACTGTCCCTTTTGGCCTCGGGCAAGGTGCTACCATTTATCGATTTTGCACAGACCATGGAAAAGAGCCGTATCACGGGAACGGTCTTGTTCGAGAGCAACGAGGGTAAGGGATTCATTGCCTTCCAGGATGGCCGTATCTGCTGCGCCAAGTGTGGCAAACTGGCGGGTCCGGATGCTCTGGAGAAGCTGCTCTCCTGGGGTGACGACACGCTGTTCAAGCTGGACACCCACCTGATGCCAGACACCGTGAACATCAACCAGATGTCTGACACCACGAGCCTCATTCTGGATGCTCTGAGAAATATTGATGAAAAACAAAGCGCCCATTAAAGAAGGGCGGACACATGCTCCCGAGGGAGCAAAGGAAAAAAGATGAATTACGCAGACGCAGGAGTTTCCCTGGCCCGAGCTGACGAAGCGATGGTCGGTGTCAAGAAATCCGTACGTACTACATTCAACCAAGGCGTTTTGGGCGACGTGGGCAACTTCGGCGGCCTGTTTACGCTGAACCACCTGGGCATGAAGGACCCCGTCCTCGTGAGTTCCGTGGACGGCGTGGGCACCAAGCTCAAGGTCGACATCGAGATGGGCACCCACGAACTGCCGGGTCAGGACATCGTGAACCACTGCTGCGACGATATCCTTGTGCAGGGTGCGCGTCCGCTGTTCTTCTTGGACTATGTGGCTACGGGCCGTCTGGAACCGGGCGTGATGGACAAGCTGGTGGCCGGCATGGCCAAGGCCTGCCGCGAAAACGACCTGGTGCTCATCGGTGGCGAAACTGCCGAAATGCCGGGCTTCTACGGTCCCGGCGACTACGACATTTCCGGTACAATCGTGGGTGTGGTGGAACGCGAAAACATCATCGACGGCAAGAAGATCAAGCCGGGTACCATCATCCTTGGCCTGCCTTCTACGGGCCTGCACACCAACGGTTACTCTTTGGCCCGTAAGGTGTTGTTCGACGTGGCCGGCTACAAGGTGGACACCCTGGTCGACGGAATGGACAAGACCATCGGCGAAGCGCTGGCCATGCCGCACAGGAGCTACTACCCGAGCCTCATCGACCTCTGCAACAAGAAGATTATCCAGGGTCTCGCCCACATCACCGGTTCGGGCTACCAGGGCAACATTCCCCGTATCCTCCCGGACAACGTGGACGTGATTATCGACCGCACCACTTGGGACCCGCCGATGATCTTCAAGCTCATCCAGCAGGCCGGCTCCGTGGAAAAGGACGAGATGTACAATACCTTCAACATGGGTATGGGCATGCTCATCTTCATCGACCCCTCTGACAAGGCCGAAGTTACCGCCCACCTAGAAGCAAAGGGCGAAAAGTGGGTACAGGTCGGCGAAGTGGTGGCCGGCTCCAAGCAGGTGAAGTTCAGGGATTAATGACAGGTGTGTAGTGTGAGATGTGAAATGGATCATTAGTCATTTTACACTCCACATTTCACATTAGAAAAAAGGCTCGCACGAAAGTGTGGCCTTTTTTTGTATTGTGTTTTTTTACTGGCAGGTAAAGCCCTGCAGTTCAAGGCCCGCACGCACGTGATCCATCAGTTGCTCGCGCTTGTCGCTCAGTTCCGGCGGCACGAACACGTCCGTCACGATATCCACATTCTCGATTTCGTAGTCGCCGAACACGAACGAGATAGTCACCAGCTGGTTTATAATCTTGCCGTCGCGCACCATAAAGAACGTCGGGAACGCGCGAATCGGGAGCGTAGCCTTGATTTTGTCGATGCCCGGTTCGTCGATGCCCACCGTCGCAATCTTGATGTCTTCGGCCGGGGCCGCCGTTTTGGCCGCAAGAAAACTCCCCTACCTCACCTGCACTTTCCGGATTTCACTGCCGGAGCGCACTATATAGGTGCCGGGGTTCCTGAATTTTGCACGGAGGATTTCGGAGAGTGATTTGTTGCGGTCAGCGAAATCACTGCTATTAATTTGTTCAAACTGCAAGGTTCCGAGAAGGCGTCCCTGCAAATCAAATACAAGTGCTGCACCGCGAGCATTGCGCAATGCGGACAAATGGCCGTTGCGGGGCATGGCGATAGAGGCGGCGCTTTCCGCGGTGCTGGAGGAACTCATCCCGTATTCGAATGCGCCGAGGTCAGGCGCTTCGCCCACAAACGAGAATCCGAGATTCTCGCCCTTGTCGATGGCGCGGCTCCCCTTCTTGAGTTTCAAGAAGCCCACATTAGGTATGCTTCCGTCGGCGTTGCGCGGGCCCAAGATTCCCGGAATCGTGGAGAGGTCCTTGCCGGTGACGGTCATGCTCGGATCATCAAGACTCTCAAAATCATCTTCTGTCAAATCCAGTTTCAAATTCCATGTGTTGTTTTCGCCGGCAGGGCATTCCACATAATGGTCGATATTCTGGCTCGGTATATACTCCCAGCATTCCCCGACTTGCGAATTCTTGTTCGGGAAGGCGATGTTGTTCTTGAGCACGTGGGCGTTGTCGCCGGTGAGGGGCGCCACCTCGGCAATGCGGTTCCCTTCGGAATCGAAGAGCGTCGATGCCATGGCAAATTCGCGGTCCTTGTTCATGTACGACGTGTTGTTGAGCCACTTGCTGCCCACGCCGGTGTAATTCGCGTAAAAGCCCGTCGCCTTGTTTTTCCAGGCGGCGCAGAACTTGATGGTATGCCGCCCGCCGCCGAGGGTGCTCTCGCCCATCTTGATGCCGTGACCATTGCCGTTTTTCGGATTGCCAAGTCCGTAATTGCTGTAGCCGTTCCCCATGGCGTAGCAGTTCTCCAAGACTACGGGGAATTCCTGGTTGATGAAGTCGAAACCGTCGTCGCTGTTCCACCAGGCGCGACACCCGATGAACTTGGTGGTATCGCCCTGGCCGGGTTCCTGGTAGTGCGCACCAAAGCCGTCGGCATTTTCGCCATCGCCCTGCCAGCCCAAGGGGTCGTAGTTGTCGTGGGCGTCGCAGTTCAAGAAGATATGCCCACCGCCGTCTGGCACACCGTCGTTGGCAAAGAATCCCGGGCCCGCATTGTGGTGGCTGTCAATCTGCTCCAAGAAAATATGCTTGCTCGCGTACAGGAAAACTCCGGAATTGGAATTGTGCTTCATGGGCGTGTTGCGGACGTCGAAACCTTTCAGGTGTAAAAACTTCGCCGAAATCACGATGGGCGAAGTGTACATCGCCCCTTCGGGTGTGCCGTCGCTATGTTCCCCGCCTGCGGCCACGGGGAGGTTCGTCGCGTCAAAAATCGGGCGTTCGCCCGGATAGGCCAAGTAATGGATGCGGTTGTCGTCGCTTTCGCCACTCGCTGTCAAGAGGATAGCCGCCGTCATCTTGTACCGTGCGAAAAAGACCGTGTCTTTCAGGTCGTAGATGCCACCGCGAATCCAGACGGTATCGCCCGCATGCACTACGGCATTCGCCTTGTTGAGCGTCGCGAAGGGCTTGTCCTTGGAACCTGCGTTGGCGTCGTTGCCGTCGGTGGCCACGTAGTAAACGGCACCGAACGCCTGCACCGCCGCAATGGCGATTCCCGCCATCAATAAGAATCTTGCTCCCATATACACCTCGAACAGGTATTTTTAATATACACTATTTTCGGAGTATTGGGTACAAACTATTTGAAAATAGCCTCGATATCGGCGCGGCTCAGGTAGGTCCGATTGTTCAGGGCCTGCGCAATCTTGCAGAGCTGCGTCTGGCAGGCCATCAGGATGTTGTAATCCTGCTCGACCACGTTTGTCTCGGCCAACTGAAAGTAGTAGCACGCCGCCTGGAACTTCTGGTAATCCGGATCGCTCTTGTAGAGTTCCATGGGCAGTTCCTTCATGACGGTATCGAGGTCGCACTTGAAATCCTTGCGCATCAAAAATTCTGCGATGTGCCCCGCCATGGCAATATGCGCGTCGCCCTCGAGTTCCGTACCCGCGATGTGCGTGGTGCCCGGCTGCTCCCTGGAATTGTTCATCTTCACGTAATCCAGCGGGCGCTTGAACAAAAACGCGACGAGCGCGTGGCCCGCCTCGTGATTGCACAATTTTTTGAATTCACCTTCCCCGAAAAACTCTACCAGCGATTCACGCGTCAAGACTTGTTCCGGCATTGCGAAACTCCTTTTTTAGCCGGATAAAATATATGAAAAAACTCCCCTACTGCAGGTACCATACCGTTTCGACAGTATCTCCGGTTTTTTAGCGGGCATCATTCACAGCTGACTCCAGAATCTGGAACTTCACGTCGTGTACGTCCTTTTTTGATTATCTTTTAAAAAAAGGAGCCAAGTATGCGCAAGAATCTCGGAATCAAGACCTACCTTTACCCCCAACCCACGCTGGTCATTGCCACCTACAACGAAGACGACATTCCCAATGCCATGGTGGCGGCCTGGGGTAGCGTAAGCGACACCAACCAGGTGGCAATTTATGTTGCGCACAGCCACAAGACCATGCAGAACATCCTTGAGCGCAAGGCCTTTACGGTGAGCATGGCCAACGAAAAGAATATCAAGGCTATCGACTACCTGGGCGTAACCTCCGGCAACAAGGTCGCAGACAAATTCACAAAATCAGGACTCACCGCCATCAGGAGCGAAAACGTAGATGCCCCGCTGATTGCAGACCTCCCACTTGCCTTGGAATGTAAGCTCGTGAGTTACGACGAAAAGACGGAATTGCTTCTCGGAGAAATCGTAAACGTGACTGCCGACGATTCGGTGCTCGACGAAAACGGCAAGCTTTCCGTCGAAAAACTCGCCCCTGTCTGCTACGATTCCGCAGGCCACGGCTACTACGTGATGGAACGCCGTATAGGTAACGCCTTCAGCGACGGTAAAACGCTTTAAGGAGAGAAACGCCTAACGGACAGCAAACAAGTTCAGGTTATTCCTGTTTGGCCGTTTCTTCTGCGGTCTCTTCGCCGTGATGGGGCTTGGAGACAAGGCTCATGTAGATGGTACCGAGAATCGCCGCACTGAAGCTGCCCAGCAAAATGCCGAGCTTTGCAGAATCCTGACGATCACCTACATCAAAGGCAAGGCCCGCCACAAACAGCGCCATGGTAAAGCCGATACCCGCCAGCATACCGCCACCCCACAGAATCTTCCAGGAGTAGCTGGGCTTCTTGGAAATGCCAATCTTTACGGAGAGCAGGCTGAACAGGAAAATACCGATGGGCTTGCCGAACACGAGGGCCAAGGCCACCGCACCCATCACGGGGACTTCCACACCGCCCAGCTTAATTTCTACGCCTGCGTTGCTCAGGGCGAACAGCGGCATGATAAAGAAGTTCACCCAGGGCACCAGGGGCTTGAACAAGCGCTCCTGCATGGAAATGCTCTCGCGGGCACCCTGCTTGAGCATGGTAAATACTTCGTATTGCTCATTACGGTCCTTCGTTTCGCCAGAAAGCTTGCCGCCAATGCTCCCGGCAAACTGGGCCAGCTTGCCCTTGGCAAGAACTGCCTTCGCAGGCACAGAAAGCCCGAGCAGCACACCCGCGATGGTGGGATGTACGCCGCTCTTGACAAAGAATGCCCAGACCGCAACGCCAATTACGACAAACAGTAGCATATTGCGGACCCCAATGCGGAAGAACACGTTGATTAGGGCCAGCAGGGCAAAGCCCAAGCCCAGAGCCGCAAAGTCGATTCCGTCACCGCTGGGGTAACCGATAGCAATCAC
The DNA here is from genome assembly GCA_902781185.1 of Fibrobacter succinogenes. Lineage (GTDB taxonomy): Bacteria > Fibrobacterota > Fibrobacteria > Fibrobacterales > Fibrobacteraceae > Fibrobacter > Fibrobacter succinogenes_G. The sequence goes on along the minus strand of CACZII010000070.1, from coordinate 967 downwards.
AAGGATGGCGCCGATATCGTCGGCGATAGCGAGAGTCAAGATCATCACGCGCAAAGCGTGGGGCACCTTCTTGCCGAGAATCGCCATACAGCCTACCACGAAGGCGATATCGGTAGCCGTCGGGATTCCCCATCCGTGTCCGGCCCCTGCAGGGCAAAGAGCCAGGTAAATCAACGCGGGGAACAGCATACCGCCCGCCGCAGCAATGATGGGCAGGCTCGCCGCCTTGGGGTCGTGCAGTTCGCCGTAGGCAATCTCCCCCTTCACCTCGAGACCGATGTTGAAGAAGAAGATGGTCATCAGCGCATCGTTGATGAACCAGTGCAAATCCGCAGCGCCCACCCAGCTACCGATGGTCAGTGCAAAGGGCAAATGCCAAACGTGGTGGTAACTCTCGGGGCTCAGGTTCGCCCACAAAAGTGCAGCAACCGTCATGATGATAAGGACGATACCGCCCGTGGTTTCCACCTTCATCAGGCGTTCCATGGGCGTGATAATCTTGCGGATAGGGGTATCCGGAAACAGATTCTCGACTTTATCGCTGCTGGTTACTTTTGCGGACATAAATACCTATGAGCCGTTGAATGGATTAAAAGAACTGAGGCGGCCAACGGGGGTTCTTGGAGGACATGTCGATCTTGTAGAAGTCCTTCTCGAAGCGTCCGTCGTCGAGTCCGTACATCTGCATCACGTGGCGTGCAATCCACTTGCCAAGCTTCATCACGGTGAGTTTTTTGCGGAGTCTGCCCTGGCAGTCGCGGTTCATGATGTCGGGCAGCGTAGACGTGGTAAGGATTTCGTCGATGGCCGGGCTGTTCAGCTTTTCGCGGGCCTCGGGGCTGGTGTGGAAGTGGGTCACACCAAAGCACACGCGGTTGGGGTTGCCCTTCTTGATGTGTTCGCAGCATTGCACAATGGTAGTACCGGTACGCACCATGTCATCAAACACGATCACGTCCTTGCCCTG
>CACZII010000069.1:3273-11104 GCA_902781185.1 Fibrobacter succinogenes | reverse complement strand
GCCATGTCACCGACCACGCCGCCGCTGAACTGCAGCAGGCAACTCTTTCGGGTGTAGTTCCTGTGGAGCATGAAGCTGAAAAGCTGGTTCAGATTGTGAAGCGTCTTGTTCCGCTCGCCTGCCTGGAACTTGAAAATGGGGCAGCGTCCGCCCTGGCCACGCAGCTGGGAGAGCATCTCGTTCTGGACTTTTGCGATGGTGGTGTCCGTGCAGATCAGGAACTCGTGGGAGGGGAAAAGCCGGAGTCCTTCTAGAAGCGCCTTGGAATCGGGAATGATGTTCTTGCCGATGAAAATGGGGTAGCGTCCGCCACTGGAGGGGCAAACGTCCAGGGCGTGGTGGCTCCAGAATTTTTTCATGTGCAGGATTTTCTCGATGACGTGGACTTCGGTGTGGTCGTTGGAACTTTCTACGCTGAAGTCCGCCTGGGCATAGTTGGGTTCCCGCTCCTTGAGCATGACCTTGATCTTGGCAAGGCGTTCCTCGTCGCTCAGGTTGGCAAGCAGGGGGCGCGTGTTCTTGCGGCCGATGCGTTCCGATAGAATTTCGGGCTTGGCCCACAAGCGGATGATGATGCCGTTTTCCTTAATAATCTTGATGTTGTCGGCCTGGGTCAGGGCGCCACCTCCCAGGGAAACCACCTGGGGTGTTTCGTTGTTGCAGATTTCGGCAATGACTTCCTTTTCTTTCTGGCGGAAGAAGGCTTCTCCTTCTTGAGCGAAAATATCGGAGATGGATTTGCCGACCCGTTCCACAATTAGGCTGTCGGTGTCAACGAAGGGGCGTTCCAGACGTTCTGCCAGGGCCCTTCCGGTACGGCTCTTGCCGCTGGCCATGAAACCTGTAAAGAATATATGCTTTTTCATTAGATGCCCTCCATTCCCTTGCGCATGATGGCCCGCAGTTCTTCGTCAGAGTGTCCCTTGACCTGCTCGGGGAACCACTTCTTGAAACTTTCTAGCCCCTGGTTCACCAGCATTCCCTCGCCGGTGACGGTCTTGCAGCCCTTTTCGGCAGCGAGCTTTAGAAGCTTAGTCTGGGGTGGCGCATATACGATGTCGCATACGGCCTGTCCGGGGTTCAGGCTGTCGCTTTCCAGAGGGGATTCGTCTTCGTTGGGGGTCATGCCTACGGAGGTGGCATTGATGATAATCTTGTAATCCTTGGAGACCTTGGAAAACTCCTGGAAGGAGAACACAGAAATCTTTTCGCTGCCTTTGAACAGCGGATTCAGGGCGCTTGCCAGGGCATCACCCTTTTCTTTATTGCGGCACACGATGGCAAGCTTGTTGCCCTGTTCTAGTAGGGTGTAGGCGATGGCCTTTGCCGCTCCGCCATTGCCCAGGAGGGCGATGGTGGTGTTTTTAGGTTGGACACCGTTTTCTTCTAGGTTGCGGATACAGCCGTAAGGGTCCGTGGTGGTGCCGCAGAGGGTTCCGCCAACGGTCCCGTCTTTCCAGTACAGGGTGTTCACGCTTCCGGTAAACTTGCTGATGGGGGAAAGTTCGTCTACCAGTTCCATGACGGGAGTCTTGTAGGGAATGGTGATGTTGGCTCCCCTGAACTTCATGGCCCTGAAACCCTGGATGGCCTGGGCAAAGTTTTCAGGCTCCGGCCCGTAGGGCAGATATGCCGCGTTGATTCTAAGCGCCTTGAATAGCGCGTTATGCATGAGGGGAGACTTGCTATGGGCAATAGGGTGCCCGAAAACGCAAAGGGTTTCCGTTTTTCCGTTCATTCGAACCTCTTTTGTCCGCCCACCTGGGGCTGAACTCTAAACAATACTTTGTTAAAGATATAAAAAAGGGAGCCGAAAAGTTCGCTTTCAGGAAATTTTTTAAAGACTGTCTACAACCTGTTCCAGGCGTTTCTTGGCGGGGGAGTCTTCCAGAGGCATAAAGAGTTCCTTCGCAAAGGCCCGTGTGAGCATTTCTTTGGCCGTTTTTTCAGGGATTCCCCTGCTGGTCAGGTAGAAAAGCTGTTCACTATCCAGTTCCCCGCAGGTGTTCCCATGGGTGCATTCCACGTCGTCGTGGTAGATTTTCAGCACGGGCTTTACGGAGACGGAGGAATCTTCGGAAAGGAGGATGGTGTTTACCAGCTGGGACGAGAAGACCTTGGAGCAGTCCGCGCCTACCACGACGCTGCCGTCGTAACTTGCGTTGGACTTGCCGTTCAGCAGGTTCCTTGCAAACTGGACGCTTTCGGTTTCGGGAGCCTCGTGGCGGATGGTAATGCGGTGGTGGACGGAATCGTCGCTATCAAGTACGTTCAGGGACCGGATTTCGAGACGGGCACCGCAGCCTTTCAGGAAGGCGTCCAGGCTGGTGCGCTTGATTCCGGAACCACGTTCAATTTCGGAGAAGAAAACCTTGGAACCCGCCTCCTGCACGATACGGAAATGCCGGAACCGAAGGGGCACGCCGTCGGCCGGGTTCGCAAAGAAAATGTGGACCTGGGCGTTTTCGCCTACGTGGATATCGAAACGCTCGGCGCAGATTTCGTGAGCCACCTTGTTGTCGAGAATCTCGAGGCTTGCCTTGGCGTTTTTGCCGATGTTCAGAACAGTATGGCCGAAATCGTTGTTGCACTTGAGCATGGCCATTTCGCTTGCGTTGTCGGCAATGTCCCTTTGCATGGGCCGGGCGTTATAGGCGATAGGCAGCAGGGCCGCAAAGTCGGTTTCGTCGGAGTAATCCGTAGTGTCGGCGCAGGCTTCGGGAAACGCTGGTGTGGGAATTTTAGCCACAGGGAAGAAAGTCCACAACTCGTTGTTGCGGCGGGGCATTCCGATTTGCTTTAAGCGGGTCTGGGCGTCCATTAGTTTTCCTCGATCCAGTCGTAGCCTTTTTCTTCCAGTTCTAGGGCCAGTTCCGGGCCACCGCTCAAGATAATCTTTCCGTGACGGAGCACGTGGACAAAGTCGGGCTTTACGTAGTCCAGGAGCCTCTGGTAATGGGTCACCAGAATGACCGCCTTGTCTGGGCCCATGATGTGGTTGATTCCGCCAGCCACGATGCGCAGCGCGTCGATGTCCAGGCCGGAATCGGTTTCGTCCAGCAGGGAAACTTTCGGGTCCAAGATGGCCATCTGCAAAATCTCGTTGCGCTTCTTTTCGCCGCCGGAGTAGCCCTCGTTTACGCCACGGTCCCGATAGCGTTCGTCCATTTCCAGCAGGGCCATCTTTTCGTCGATGAGCTTCTTGAATTCGGCGTCGTCGATTTCGGGCTGCTCGAGGAACACCCGCTTGCTGTTTAGGGCCATCTTCAAAAATTCCACGTTGTTCACGCCGGGAATTTCGGTAGGATACTGGGTGCTGATGAACAGCCCGCTGTTGGCCCTTTCGTTGATTTCCATCTGGAGCAGGTCCTTGCCGTCTAGGGTGACAGAGCCGCCATCTACGTGGTAGGCGGGGTGGCCTGCGATGACCTTGGAAAGCGTGCTCTTTCCGGAGCCGTTGGGGCCCATGATGGCGTGGACTTCGCCTGCCTTGACTTCCAGATTGATGCCTTTCAGAATCTGGGTTCCGTCTTCGATGCTTGCCTTCAAGTCTTTAATGGATAACATGGATGAGCCTATCCTTGCAGCTGATGATATTGTCTGCAAATTGGTTGATGTCGATGGCGCCTTTCTTGTAGGAGGCGTCCAGTTTCTGTAATTCTTGCGTGAAAGCGTAAAGGTCCATGCGTTTCTGGATTCCTTCGGCGCTGTCTAGCTGGATGTTCTTCTTTTCCCTGTCGCAGAAGCGTAACATGAGAACCATGAGGGAGTCGTAGAATTCGTTAATTTCCTTGGGCGGCGTCCAGGATTCTTCGGGGAGGCCTTCCATAAAGAGTTGGCCCTGTCTTGGCAGAATGTCATAGAGCGCCTGCGGTGAAAAGTAGCCCGTTTCGGCGTAGTGGGCGATGGCGGTGTTCACGAATTCGTCCACAACAAAAGATTCCAGAAGCTGGATTCCACTTTCTGCCAGGTTCATATCGAAGAATTCGCAGGCCCGGTCCAAAAGGGTGGGGTTCCTGAAAAGAAGGTTGGCGAACCGGATTTCTAGAGGGGGAATCAGGTTCCACTGGACCATGGTCGCTTCTTCTTGAAGCTGCTGGCGGGCCTGTTCCTGCTCGGCGGTGGGCTTGTGCTTCACGTGAATCTGGTTCACGTCGTTCAGGGACCTGCTGGTGTCGAAACGCTCCGATAGAAGTTTCACATACTGGTTCCTAAGTTCCGTATTCTCGATGCTCTTGATGAGGGACTTGGCGTAGGTGATAAAGCTTGCCCGGGCCTCGATGCTGGAGAGGTCCTTCATGTGGGAAAGGTAGCTGAGCCAGTCCTCGGCATTCCGGAGCTCTTCCCGGAAGGCGTCGGCTCCACGTTCGTTCACAAAGTTATCGGGGTCGATCTTGGTGCCGTCGGGTCTGGAGAGGGCGAACACCTTCGGGCCGATTCCCTTGGGAAGCACGATTTCCAGGGAACGGAGGGTGGCCTTCTGGCCTGCCGCGTCGCCGTCGAAGACCAGGTAGGCGGTCTTGGCGTAGCGGGAAAGGATGCTGGCATGGGTTTCGGTAAGGGCGGTTCCAGATGCGGCGACCACGTTTTGCACACCGCCCTGGTATAGGCTTATCAGGTCGAAGTAGCCTTCTACGATGATGACGGCGTTTTCTTTGGCGATGGCGTTCTTGCTGTGGTTTAGCCCGAAAAGAATGTCGCTTTTCTGGTAAAGGATGGTTTCCGGGCTGTTCATGTACTTGGGTCGCTTGAAATCTCCCTGCTTTTCGCTAAGATCACGGCCACCAAAAGCCACTACTGCTCCCGAGAGGTTCTGGATGGCGATCATCAGGCGGTCCCGGAACTTGTCGGAAATGCCTCCGTTCTCCTTTTCTACGGCCAGGCCCGCTTTGACGCATTCCTTGGGGGAGAACCCTTTTTTGGCGGCGTAGCCCACGAAGCCTTCGCGACCGTCGGGAGCGTAGCCGATGTGGAACTGCTTGCGGGTGGCCTCGGTAATGTGGCGTGTACTCAGGTACTGTTGTGCCTTGGGGCTGTGGGTCAGCTGCTCTTCGAACCATTCACAGGCCAGTTCGTTCAGCTTACGGACCAGTTCACGCTCTTCGGTGATTTCGGCCCGTTCGGGATTGCTTACGTTGGGCAGCTCGAAACTGCAGAAGTCCGCCACCCAACGGACGGCGGCGTTAAAGTCGATTTTCTCGTGTTCCTGCACGAACTTGAACACGTCTCCGCCGGCACCGCAGGCAAAGCACTTGTAGATGCCCAGGGTGGGGTTCACGTACATGGAAGGGGAGTGGTCGTCGTGGAAGGGGCACACCCCTACGAAGCGCCCGTTGCCCGACCTTTTCAGGGGCAGGAACTGCTCAATGACTGCCGTGATGTCGGCTTCTGATTTGAGCTGTTGGATAACTTCGTTAGGGTAGAAGGGCATGGCCCAAATTTAGCAAAAACCGCTTTGTTTCTAGATAATGTTTGCTGCGGGGAATGCTTCGCACGCTCGCACATTCACTTCGTTCGAGTGCTCACTTAGCGAAGTATTTCCCTCCGCAAAGAAACTAACGGGGGTTCAGGAATGAACTTTTTTTGCAAAGGCCCATGAAAAGAGGGACCTGCGAAGCCCTTGTGACTGTTAGTCCCTGCGGGCTTCGCGAAATGCGGGTATGGAAGAAACTCTTTTTTTATACCACGGCTTTGGATTTCCAGCGGCCGCTTTTCCAGCGCCAGAAGTTGGCGATGGAGCGGTAGAACTCGTCGCTGGCCATGCCGAGCCACAGTCCCGCAAGCCCGAGTTTAAGGCCGAAGGCAAGGAATAGGGCGGTACCCACCCCAAGGGTCCACATCATGGCGCTTCCGACGATAGCGGGGAACTTGGAATCCCCGATGGCACGGAGAGAAGAGGTGATGATGTAATTGACGGCCTTGAAAGGCTGTAGGGCCACATCGCACCAGAGGCAGATGCAGCCCAGCCGAATTACTTCGGGATCCTTGGAGAAAATCCCGATAAGGTGCTCTCCGCAAAGGGCCACTGCGATGGAGAAAATAAGCCCGCTAATGCTTCCGATGATAAAGGTTCGCTTGATTTTGTCAGATGCCCGGTCGTATTCGTGTGCTCCCACCAAGTGGGCTACGAGAATCTGGTTTCCGCTGCCCAGCCCGATTCCCAGAATGCAGGAGACCGCCGAAAAGTTTCCGGCAAATACGCGGGCCGTTATGGCGGTGGTTCCCACGTACACCACCATGGCGGTAATGAACACCTGGAAAAGCTGGAAACTGATGGGCTCTGCCGCTGCAGGGAGCCCTATACGGATCCAGTCGGGCAGGATAATCTTGGAGCGGACAAGATCCCGCTTGTTGGTTTTATGACGGATCTTGAAACGTAACACCAGCCAGAGCATGAAGGAGGCCAGCAGCCAGGAAATGCTGGTGGCAAGGGCCACGCCGTAGACACCCATCTTGGGGAGTCCGAAAAGTCCTTCTAGGAAGATGTAGTTCAGGATGGCGTTACTTACGATGGTAAGAACGTTGCTAATCAGGTTCCAGATGGTAAGGCCGTGTGTAGCGATGAGGGCGATGAGGGTGGCCTGCAGGGCGCGGAATGCAAAGCCGAATGCCACTACGGAAAGGAACTGGTTTGCGTACAGGGCCGTGTCGTCGGTAAGCCCCATGAGGGAGACGATGGTTCCCGAAAGGGGGAACACCAGCAGTGTGATGGAGACACCCAGCAAGAAACTGCCCGTAAGAACCAGGGTCTGGGTTGTTCTGGCATGGCTGCCTTGCTTGGCACCGATGTACTGGGAGGTAATGCTGGCGCCTGCCTGGGAGAATGCGTGGAGGGCGGTGAAAATGGTGGCGATGATGGGCATCAGGGCGCCTACGCCGGCCGCCGCCGTTTCCGAGGTCCGTGAAAGGAACCAGCTGTCCATCATGGGCTGGAAAATCCCGACGGCGAAGGTCAGGATAAGTGGCCAAGAAAGACTGAGGAGGGAACGGTCTTTAACTTGCTTTCCAGTCATGGTCCAAATGGTAGAAAAATGGGGGTGCGTTCGGCACCCTTCTTTAACGAGTAATGTTTGCTCTTGTATACAGGAAAGCGGTTATCTCTTGTGCTTTTCCCGACGGGCGAGAGCCTCTTCGAAACGGCGTTTTTCGTCGTCGGTTTCCGGGACAACGGGGGCTATGGAGGTAGGCTTGCCATTTTCGTCCAGGGCTACGAATGTGATGTAGGCGTGGCAGATGTCATGGCATTCGGTCTTTTCCAGGGGGGTTCCCGTGACCTTGACACCGATTTCCATGGAAGAGCTGAAAACCCTGTTGATAGAGGCCTTTATATCCAGGATGGTGCCCACTTCGGCGGGGTGGAAAAAGCGAACTCCATCGATAGCCACGGTGGTTACCCGGTTGGTGCAATGTCTGCGGGCGGCGATGCAAGCCGCCTTGTCCAGAAGACCCATCAGGTAGCCACCGAAGGCAATCCCGTAGGAATTGGCATCGCCGGGATGGACAATGTCGTGGGTGACGGTGGCGGATTCTTTGACGGTCTTGGGTGTTTTTTCCATGCCTGCAAATATAGATTTTTGTAAATTGCGGTCAAAGAGGTTATTATGAAAGTTTTTGTGACAGGTGTTGCTGGCCAGCTGGGCCATGATGTGATGAATGAACTGGCAAAGCGCGGCTACGAGGGCGTCGGAAGCGATATTGCCCCAGCATACGCAGGCGTACAGGATGATTCTCCTGTAACGAAAATGCCCTACGAACCGCTGGACATTACCAATGCGGTGGCGGTAGAAGATGTCTTGACCCGTGTAAAGCCAGACGTTATCGTCCATTGCGC
>CACZII010000069.1:0-3259 GCA_902781185.1 Fibrobacter succinogenes | reverse complement strand
ACAGAAAACATTGCCAAGGTCTGTAAACAAGTTAACGCCAAGATGGTCTACATCAGCACGGACTACGTCTTTGACGGCCAGGGCACAGAACCCTGGAAACCCGACTGCAAGGATTACAAGCCCCTGAATGTGTACGGACAGTCCAAGCTGGAAGGGGAACTTGCGGTTAGCGGACTGCTGGAAAAGTACTTCATTGTCCGCATTGCCTGGGTATTCGGGCTCAACGGCAAGAACTTTATCAAGACCATGCTGAATGTAGGCAAGACCCACGATAGCGTTCGGGTGGTGAATGACCAGATAGGGACTCCCACTTACACTTACGACTTGTCTCGCCTTCTGGTGGACATGATCGAGACGGAAAAGTACGGCTACTACCATGCTACCAACGAGGGCGGGTTTATCAGCTGGTTTGACTTTACCAAGGAAATCTATCGCCAGGCGGGACTTTCTACCCAGGTGAATCCCGTGACTACGGCAGAATACGGCTTAAGCAAGGCCGCTCGCCCCTTCAATAGCCGCCTAGACAAGTCCAAACTGGTGGAAGCGGGCTTCAAGCCGCTCCCCACCTGGCAAGACGCGCTGAGTAGGTATTTAAAGGAAATAAACTTTGGTGTGTAATGTGGAATGTGTAGTGTGAAGTGGATAATTCCACACCTCACATCCCACATTTCACATTGTTATATCGCTACATCTGCCTGATGGGGAAGAGTCCCAGCAGGTCCAGCACGTTTTCAAGCACAATCTGCGTGGCTTGAACCAAGAAAAGCCTAGACTTTTCTTCGGCAGAACCCAGCACGCGGTCTTCGTGGATGAACTTGTGGGCCGCTTCGGCAATTTCCAGGGCGTACTGTGCAAGTACGCTGGGTTCGTCGGCAGCGACAGCATCCAGAATCTTACCGCTCTTCTTGGCGAGCAGGTTGATGAGGCTGTAAGCGGCATCGTCGGTGAGTTCGGCAAAATTCACGCTTGCAATTCCAGCGGCGAGGTCCGCGCGTTCCAGGCCGGCCTTGCGCATGATGCTGCACAGGCGCACGTGGGCGTTCTGCAATACCGATTTGGCGGGCGATAAGCTCCTTGTTTTCCAGGTTCGGATTCTTCTCGTCGATAAACTCGAGAATCTTCTTCTGGGCGGCCTCAATCACGTCGCGCAGTAGGCTTGCGGTACCTGTACGGGTCTTGCCCTTTTCCCACTTGCCGTCCACCAGCTGCAGGATCACGCCGAACGGGATGTGGTACATGTCCTTGTACCATTCGCGTCCCATCTTCTTGAGCACGTGGAATACCTGCTTGAAGTGGAGGGCCTGTCCGAGGTCCACCACGTAGAGGCACTTGTCGAAATTGTATTCCTTCTTGCGGTAGCATGCGGCGGCCAAGTCGCGCGTAGCATACAGCGTGGAGCCATCGCTCTTGCGGATAAGACAGGGGTTCAGGTCGAATTCGTCCAGCATCACCACGTCCAGGTCCTGGCTCTTCACCATCAAATTCTTTTCCCGGAGTTCGTCGAGAATCGCCGGAATCTTGTCTTCGAAGAAGGATTCGCCGGTATAGTGGTCAAAGCCCACGCCCATCATGTCGTAGATGCGCATGAGTTCCTTGAGCGTTGCGGCGCGGAAGGCGGTCCACAGCTTGCGGTAGAATTCGTCGCCTTGTTCCAGCTTGGTGAAAGCGGCTCGTGCTTCGTCTTCCAGGCCCGGCTCTTCTTTGCTGGCCTTGGAAAAGGCGGCGTAAAGGATGTTCAATTCCTTCACGGTGAGGCTATCCAGCGTGGCGTCGTCTGTCGGACGCTTTTCACGTAGGTACATTACGATGAGCTTGCCGAAAGCGGTACCCCAGTCACCCAGGTGGTTAATGCGTTCCACCTTGTAGCCGGCGGCCTTGTAGATGCGGGAAAGGGAGTTTCCGATCATCGTCGAACGCAGGTGGTGGAAGGCCAGTTCCTTGCCGATGTTGGGGGAGCTAAAGTCGATGCAAACCACCTTGCCATTCGGGACGGCATGTCCATACTCCAAGCCCTTGGCGGCAATTTCTTCAAGAGTGGATTTGGCCAAGAAACTGCGGTCGATGAAGAAGTTCAGGTAACCGTTTACGGCTTCCACTTTCGAAAGGCCAGCAGGGAGCTTCACCTGGGCGGCCAAGTCTTCGGCAATCATCTTCGGGGCCTTGCGCATCACCTTTGCCAGCGAGAAACAGGGGATGGTGAAGTTGCCGTGGGTGGTGTCAGGCGGCACGGAGATAAGCTTTAAAGCGGCTTCCTTCTCGAAGGAACCGGTGGCGGCCAGCGCTTCTGCGATTTCTTGCTCAAACGAGTTCATCTTCACTGCTCTTCTTCTTGGTGGTCTTCTTCACAAAGTCGTTTTCGTCGAGGGTTTCAATCTGGCCGTCGGCATACAGACGGTCCAGCGAAATTTCGTTACGCTTTTCTTCTTCGAACAGATGGATCATTAGGTCGAGGCCTGCATCGAATACGGCCCAACGCACGCCTTCCTTGTATTCCACGCCAACAGACGGGAGCTTGTTCGCCTTGAATTCCTTGCGCAGTTCGTTCAGAATGGCCTGCATCTGGGCTTCGCTTTCGCAGGTGGCCACAAGGAAAAAGTCCGTCACGTCCTTGATGCCTCGCAGGTCCATCAGCTGCACGTTCTGGGCGCGCAGCTCAAACAAAATGCTGGCACCGATTCTTACGGATTCAGGCAGGTCTTGCGTCTTAATTGTCATCTTTTTCTCCCTGTTCGGGTTCTATGATTTGTAAAAAGTCTTTTCCGATATAGATAGAGGCGTCCACCACGGCCCGCTTGCTCATGATGGTCATTACGTTTTCGGTTTTCAAAGCCTTGGCCAGTGCTTTGGCGCCTTCCCACTCGGGATTGCGGAGCACCAAGATGGTCTCGTCGTAGTTTTGCAGCCGGTCGTTGCGGTAGCTCACTACGTCAAAACCGTTTTCCCGCAGGTAGGCCCGCATCTTGGCGGCGGCACCTTGCATGCCGCAACTGTTCAGCACCTCAATGTCACCCTTGTAATGGCGTACGGGCTGCTTTTCTTCAACGACTTTTTCTTCTTTGCAACCGCATAGGCATAACGAGGTAGCAACGACTGCAACCACCGCAAAGAAAGAAAAATGAGCGCGAAAAAACATTATCCTAAATTTAGAATAATCTTAGTGCGTGCGTGGCTTATCTACAATAATACGGGTCGCTCCAGACATGGCATCGCCCGTAACGGTAACGCCATGGACCATATGCCTTGGCTGCGTCGTTTTCGT
>CACZII010000068.1 GCA_902781185.1 Fibrobacter succinogenes | reverse complement strand
CGAAATCCGTGCCCTCGAAGTGAGCCTCATGGAAACGGTGCTGGACCTGGCGAAAAAATACTTCGGCAAGATGATGCCGGGTTACACGCACCTGCAGCAGGCACAGCCGATTTACTTCAGCCACTACCTGATGAGCATGTTCTTTGCCGTGAGCCGCGACGTGAAGCGCCTCGACAACTTCCTGGAACTCCACAGCGAACTTCCGCTGGGTAGCGGTGCCATGGCCGGTTCTGCCTTCCCGTACCACCGCGCTTTGGTGGCGAAGGAATTGGGATTCAACGGCGTGAGCCCGAACAGCATCGATGCGGTAAGTCACCGCGACATGATGCTGGAATTCGAAGCCGACCTGGCCATTATCGCCAACACCATGAGCCGCTACGCCGAAGACTTTGTGAACTGGAGCACCAGCGAATTCGGCTACCTCACCCTGCACGACGCCTTCTCCAGCGGATCCTCCATGATGCCGCAGAAGAAGAACCCCGACTCCATGGAACTCATCCGCGGAAAGTCCGGTCGCATGCTCGGTAACTTCAGCACGCTTTACACGCTGGTGAAGGGAGCACCGCTGAGCTACAGTCGCGACCTGCAAGAAGACAAGGAACCGGTTTTCGACTCTGTGCATAACGTGAAGGTGATTCTCCGCGTCATGAAAGAAGCTTTGGAAAGCGCTCGTTTCAACTTTGACAAGATGCATGCCAAGATGCTGCCGGCGCTGCTGGCTACCGACCTGGCAGACTTGCTGGTCGAATCTGGCGTGCCATTCCGCGATGCCCACCACGTGGTCGGTAGCCTGGTCGGCGAAGCCGCCCGCCAAGGCCTGGAATTCACGGACCTTTCTGATGAGGCCTGGGCCAGCGCCGGCGTCCCGAATGTCAAGCAGATGAAGAAGACCCTCACCTTCGAGTACAGCGTGAGCCGCCGTAACATCGAAGGCGGCACGGGCCCCAAGTCCGTGAAGCAGCAGTTCGTGAAAGCCGCCGCGATTCTGAAGGGATTTAAGAAGTAATAAGATCCTCGCCTTCGCGAGGATGACAATACTGGCGCGGGCATGATGTCAGCGTGGTTACAGTTGTTCAACGGTGAAGCCTTTGCGGCGGAGGATGTCGAGGATGTTGTCGTGATTGCCCGCCAGGTGCGCAGCGCCTACAACCACAAACACATTGCGGTCGTTTGCCAGAAAGTCTGCAATGCTTTCTGCCATCTTGCGGTTACGAGAATAGTACATACGCTCGTTAAATTCTTTCTTGAGCAGGGAATCTGCAGGGCTCAACTGCGCCGTATCCAGATTCATGTTTACACAAAAGAGGGAATCGTCTCCCGTTTTCCAGGCACGCATCATGCCCCTGGTAGCAGAATCAAGAGAGGGAGTTTCCCGAAGGATCGTTTTCAAATAAAAATTCCCCAACGAGTACGAATCGTCATCACCCGTAAGCACGTAAACCTGATCCTCTACCGTTTCCAGCGAGATAATATTTTTCCCAGCAGCACGGGCCCTGTTAAGGAAATGAACATCTATTCCCAATTTTCCGTCATAGCCCATGCGCACAATTCCAACGGCAGTCACAGTCATCCCCGCCGGAATGGGCTTGTAGCGGGCAAAGGAACCTAGCGGCAGTTTCCACGCCAGGCAAAGGCTGTCAAGAGACAGGGAAACGCTTGCAGGAATAACACTGTCGAGACTTTTTCCATCGTGGAAAAAGCCATACTGTTCCGACATCTGGGCAAGCTGCTGCGAAATGGAATCGTCGGACAAGTCTATTTCCGCCGCCAACTCTTCCGACCGATCAAAAGCATTCTCAATAACAGAATCCAACGGGTAAAACGAGGAATCCGCAAAATGGAGGCTCCCTAGAAGATAAACGGTTGAATTAGAATCGGAAACCTTCCAGAAGAGGTGTTTTTTCCCTGAATCATCGCCCAACACAGAGCACCCTGCCAACAGCAGCAGGGCGCAAGCAAACAAAACGAAAAAGCCTTTCACTTTTCAGCTACTTCTTATCCTGGGGAACAAGACGTTCCACAACGCGGAACAACTCGTTGTAAATTTCCAGGAAGTCTTCGATCCAGATGGGGTCACGCTCGCCCACGATATGCATGGTCTCTTCCAGAGTATGTTGAGCATTGTAAGGCCCAACCAGCGCCCCTTCGGGCAAAGCACCACTCCTGTAGGCCGTAGCCGCCGAAATTCGGGCACGGAAACTACGACGCAGGCGGGTAATGAGGGAACTACGCAAAGCCATAAGCTCGTCGTAGGCCTCCTGGAACCTGGATTCCGCCACGTTCTGCTCAGCCGCCTTCAGGCGACGACCGATGGATTCACGCTCCATGGGCGGCACAAGCATGCCCTTAGTAGCGAGAGTCTCACGAATCTGGGAGATGGTCTTTTCCAGAAAATCCTTGCCCCAAAAGCACATGGGAGCTGCCGCATTTTCAGCCGACTTATTCTCACGGACCTTGTGGGCCGAAAGCCAGCGGTCCAGCTTGTCCAGCACAATTCCCGCCTCGGGAGTGCGGTCGATAGCCAAGTAGTCGCGGGCACGAGAAAGCAGGTTGTCCGCATAGACCATACGCCAATGCGGGAACTTTCCGGTCTTGCGGATAGCGTCCATATTCTGGCGAATTGTGTCTAGACGGTCTTGCATAAAGGTTATTTCTTCTCCATCATCTGGAGCGGAGTCACACCGATTTCCACGCGACGGTTCAGGCGGCGGTGTTCATCGCTGTCGTTGGGGTACTTGGGCTGGAATTCGCCGAAGCCCGCGGCAAACAGGCGTTCAGGCGGAAATCCCTGCGCAATAAGCGTCTTCACCACGTTCACGGCGCGCTCGGTAGAAAGGTTCCAGTTCGTATATGTGGTCGAGCCGCTAAACGGAATGTCGTCGGTAAAGCCACTCACCATGATTACGTCGCCAGGAGCCATGGCATCCAAAAGCCCCTTGCTGATACCCTCAATAACCTTGATACCCTCGGCGGTAAGGTTCGCCCCGTTAATGGGGAAAAGGAAACTGGCCTGAATCTGGATCTTGCCGTCTTCAAGAGCGATAAGTCCCTGCTCAATGGAAGACTTGAGGCTCTGGGAAAGCAGGGCGTTGCGTTCCGCCGCAATTTTCCGCATTTCTTCCTGGCAGCTCAGCACTTCCTCTTCGGTACGGGTCAGGTCTTCCGCCTTCTGCTCCTTCAGGGTGGCCATGGCCACAAAAGCCAAGATAAACAGGGACACCAGGGCCACGCCCAGGTCCGTGTAGGCCATCCAGGGATTGTGATTGTCTTCTCGACGGAATCCCATCTACTAGCCCTCCACCTTAGGCTGCTCGGCCTTGTGGTTTGCACGCTGGACCTGTTCCATAACTTCCAACAAAATTTCCTGTGTCTTGACGGCGTTTTCCATGAGCACTTCGGAAGCACGCTCGTGGAAAGCTTCCAGAGACTGGTTCAGGTGTTCCACAAAGTTGTCTTCTTCCTCGTGCTCGGCAGTATCGCCAGAAAGCTTTTCCAGAATAGTTTCCAGACCGGCGCGGAGCATTTCCAGGTTGGCGCTGAGTTCGCTCTGGTTCACACGCATCAGTTCGGCAGTCTGCACCAGGTTTCCACCCAGGGCGTCGGTAGCTTCCTTCTCCTTCACCACGCGGTTGTCGATACTTTCGGTAAGGGCCTTCTGGGCCTCCAGCAACACGGCAGAGGATTCCGAAAGCTTCTGGAAAGCACCCAGAATGTCGGAAGAAAGGGCCGAAAGCTTTTCGGAAACAGACTTGCTGAGTTCGGCAGAACCCGCCTGGGCCTTTTCGGCCACCTGGAGTGCCACCGTCTTGAGGGTCTCCAGGCCCTCCTTCTGAGACTGGACTCCGGCAGAGGCTTCTGTCGAAAGTTTGTCCATAAAGGTCTTCCACTGTTCCGAAGACTGTTTGACCTGGTCGGCCACGGCGTTTGCAATGTCCTTCGAAGAAGCGTTCATGGCGTTTTCCGTCGCGCTGGCCACAGCACCCAGCTTTTCGTCCAGCTTGGTAGAAATCGAACCCATTGCTTTTTCAGTTGTGCTGGCCACAGCACCAAGCTTTTCGTCCAACTTGGCAGAGATGGTGCTCATGGAATTGGACACGGCGCTTTCCAGAGATTCCACAGTCTTCGCCAGGTTCTTCTCCACCGCCTGGAACAGGCGTTCCAGTTCCGTCTTTTCCATTTCCGTAGCAGAAGCAGCGGCATCTTCGCCCTGCAATTCAAGAGTCAGGCTGTCCAGGCGGGCCAAGAAACGCTCCCGAGCACCCAGCAACAGACTACGGCTAGCGTTCAGCACCAGGGCCGCAAAGAGACCGCAAAGGCTGGTACCAAAAATTCCCTTCATGTTCTGGAACAGCACCTGGATGGTATCAAGAGTCCCCTGGGTGGTAGAGTTGTCGATAGCACCGCCGGCTGTTGCCACAGAATACATAAGACCGAAGAACGTACCCATCAGGCCCAGCAAAATCACCGTACCACTAGAACTGCGGGGAGCGGGCAGGCCCGTGCTGTTAGAAAGCACCTCGTAGGCAATAGGCGAATCAATGCGGATACCCTTCTCCACCAAGTGGCGGGCCATTTCCAGGCGGCGCGCCACCACGCCGTCACCGCTAACCCGGAACCCCCTGCCGCTTTCGCAGGCAGCGACCTGTTCCTCTTCGGCACTGATTTTTCTCGCGCTGGCCATAGACATGAACTGCTCCGCCAGGAACACCACGAAAATGGCTGCCATGATAATCCAGCCGAAAAGCGGGGCGCCAAAGTACATGGCTCCGCAAGCAAGGGCGGCGACGCCCACCAGGGTTAACAGGAGAATGGAATTGAAAGCGTTCTTCATTGTTCACCTTTTGTTTCAAATAAATTCAACTGACCGCGGTTGAAACCGCGCAAGAACAGGGACCACTTGTCGCGGTACCACTCGATCACTTGGAGCGTAAGCCCACGGGCGTAATCGCAAAAATCGTCTGTAAAAGCCAAAAAGCCGTTCTCGTAGGCATAGTGCGGGTTCCAGATGCGGCCCACGTTCCGGGCGCAACCCGCCGCCGTGCGGTAATACCTAGGGGCCCCCTTCACATTGAAAGCCGCGGCAAAGCGTTTCTTGGCCAGGGTGTTCAGGGAACTGCGCAAAGATGTCACCAGGGCGTTTTCCTTTTCGCGGAGGCCCTCTTCTAGGCACGGGAGCAACTTGCTCACCGCATCCACGGCGCTCTCGCCATGCCAGTACTTGCAAAGTTTTTCCTGGAGTTGCATCACGCGGCCGTGCATGCGCACAAACAGTGGCTCGGCGTCGCTCACCAGCAGGTGGATGGTAGCCGAATAGAAGGCGCTGATATCCTGCTTGTTGTTCTTGACCGCCAAGGTCCAACCATTTTCATCGTGGTGTAAAAAGTCACCGCCTTCCAGAAGCAGGCGTAGCACCTCATCGGTAGAGAAACGCTGCATCCACTTGGCGCGGAACTCGTCGTACAGTTTGCAAGCGTCAGCCACAATCTGGGGGAAAGACGCCTCGCAAAGTTTCCAGGCCGTAGCGCTGTAGCTAATCAGCTCAGAGTTGGACACCGCCTCTTCCCTGTTGTTCAACAGAGCATCCAAGTGCTCGAAAAGTACAATGGACCAGGTGACCATCATGGACTGTGAAAGGGTCGCCACCATGGCAGGGTGATCGGCGTGCACCGACAAGTGCATGCTTGTCCCTGTCATCTTGCGAATGGAGCGGCGAAAAGAATCTTCCACAGGCTACCCCTTAGAACCCAGTTTCAATCCGTTGCCATACGCTACGGCTTACACGCTTGCGGCTACCCGCCATCTCTTCGGATTCCTTGCGCACATCGGATTCCAGGTTGCCTTTAATCAGCGCCTTATCGCCCTGGAAATCCCCGCCCGCCTCAAGGAACAGGCCGTAGACATTATTGGAAATCTTGCTGTCCATAGAAATCACCTTGCCACCCCGAACAGAAAGAGCGAAACGGTTGCGGTTGAAGTCGCAGTGCGAAAGCACAAGCTCGGGCACGTCGTCCACCCACAGACCGTAGTAGTTGTTCACAAAACGCACGTTCTCAAAGACGCCACGGGTACGGAAAACCGAGTTGCGGAAGGCGTTTTCCACCAGCAAGTTCTTGATTTCGAAGGAACCGCTGCCCGAGATGATATGCAGGCCGTTCCAGCTCTCGCTGGAGTCTGCACTCCTGAACACGATAGGCTTGGCCTCGGTACCGCGAATGTCCACCGGACCGCGCAGCATCAGCTTGGCGTATTCGCCCATAAGGACCGTGACCCCAGGTTCCACGGCAAAGGTGTCCGTAGAGGCAAGCACCACGCCCTGCTCCAAGATGTAGGGGCTGTCCTTCTCCTGCAAAAAGAGCTTGCCGTTCTCCACCTGCGGAAACGGCATCTCCCCCGCAAGGGCAGCCACAAACGCCACAAGGAGCGGCAGGACTATCTTACTTAGCCTGGTCAATTTCACCCCTCAGCTTGATTTTCTGGATGATATGCATATTGGGCAACAGCTGCGAGGCAATCACGTCGTTCACGTCGATATGGCCCGAAATCTCCAGGTTGCCGGACTGCACCACCCCATGGGTAATGTCGAAAAGGATAGAGCCCGAACCCACGATAAAGCCCTTGCTCTCCATGCGCACGCTGGCGGTGGTGTCGGGAATTTCCTTATACTTGACGTTCATGCCGATTTTCGCCATCTGCACGCCGTCGTGCACAAACACGTCTTCCAATTTGAAGGACTTGTAGACCGTAGTCATGGCGCCGTTGCCAGGAATCTCCACGGTGCGCTCCCACACATCGCCCAGGTTCACGGGGCTACCGGGCAGTACAGGCTGGATCTTCATGAACACCTTCATCAAGTTCAGCTCCTCGGTGCCGGGCTGCAGGGCCATGTCCTCCACAGAGGGGTCGCTCATGGAGCCGTCGCCCATCATCTTGAACTGGAAATGCTGGGAAGAAAGGTATTTCTCGATGTAGCGGAACTCCTCTACCGAGCGTTTGTCGCTCTTGTAGTCTACCGTGTCAATCTTCATCTCGAAACGGGCGGAGCCGTTGTCAAAAGCCACTGTCTGGGTCAGGGTAGACTGGGCATTCAGATGGGTCTCCATGGACTCGGGGGCTTCGTGGGTAGAATCTTCCGGAGCGAACACGTTCAGGCTCGCCTCCAGGGTGAATTTCTGGACCGGGGCGTTCTGGGTGTTGAACGCCAAAGAAACGCTATTACTATCGCAAGAACAGAGCCACAGGAGCGCCGTGGACAAGACCGAAAACTTTACAAAATTCATATCCAGAATATAGTAAAAGGGGTTTTCGGCACTAGCCCTTGTTGCCGCTATCCCCTTTTTCCAGGCGCATCTTCTGGAAAAACGCCTTAAGCAGGCCCAAGCACTCGTCGGCAAGCAGCCCGCCGGTCACCTGAACCTCCCGTTTCAGGGCATTCCCCGAAATCACGTCTACCGTGGTACCGCAGCCCCCAAAACGGGTGTCTGGGGAGCCGTAGACGACCCGGGCCACGCGGCTGTTCAAGATGGCACCCGCGCACATGGGGCAAGGCTCCAGGGTTACATACAAAGTAGCACCATCCAGGCGCCAGTTCTCGAGCTTCGCCGAGGCCGTTCCGATGGCGAGGATCTCGGCGTGGGCCGTGGCATCCTTCAGCATTTCCACCTGGTTGTGGCCCTTGCCTATGACCACCCCGTCCTTCACGACAACGCAACCGATGGGGATCTCCCCCTCGTCAAAGGCCCGCTCCGCCTCGCGAAGCGCCATGCGCATGTAGCGCTCGTCGTCCGTCTGCTGATTCATAATGATTACCTCGCCTCCTAGTTCTTCATCATAGATTCCGGCAAGAATCCTTGCTGGTTTAGCGCATGGATAAGACTCACCATCAGTGGACTACCA
>CACZII010000067.1 GCA_902781185.1 Fibrobacter succinogenes | reverse complement strand
ATTATCGAGATTCTACGGGAATTTCACATCCACTGGTCAAAGAACGCGAGCCTTGCCTTTGTCTTCGTAGTCACCATGCTTTTATACTTGGGAATTATCCCCTTCATGAAGCGGTTCATGCCCCATGTGACCGCCCAGAAGGACGTGATTAAGCGGGAATAAAAAAAATTACAGGCTATTTCCCTTGTATGTAAATTGCCTGACAAGGAGTGCTAAAATCCAAGGAATAATTATCCCTCAGATCGTACGCAACCCCATCCCACAAGAAGGGAAGCTTTGTTTCAAGAAGTTTGTCCTTAGTAATCTCTAGCCAGTCGCCAGAATTGGTGTAGCAATAGTAACTGTAACCCGAGAAATTAAAATCATCGACAGCAAATTCCAGAGTTCCACTATCTGTAAAGCCATCCACATTATCACCATTTTCCAACTTTTCCCGCAAGTCATCTAAACTCGAAGCATCACTAAGATCTATACCACGTAAATAATCATCGGTAATAACGGCAAAGCCGCTCTCATCTACCTTAATTTTCGATTCGAAAAAATCGACGGACGAACTAGACTCTTCCTCAGAAGAGCTGCTCTCTTCCTCCGCAGAAGAGGATTCTGCAACAGAAGAAGAGGACTCGCCGACAGAGGAGGACGATTTAGCGGAAGAAGACGAGCCTGCGCTTGCACTGGATCCCTTCGTCTTTCCCGGATGATACCCAGGAACTGCATCCAGCCCGTCATTTTCACTAGCGTCGGTAGAAGACACAGTACCGTCACAGGCAAACAGCCCGAAAATAAGCAGTGTCATCGTAAGCCAACCAAAAAATTTTCCTAGACGCATACCAAACCTCATTTCTTCAAAAATACAATAAAGTTTACGCATGTAAATCGCACAGCAGCCCCTATCCGCGTTTTTAATGGGCCAAAAGCCAGTTTTCACCCGACCCAACGCTAGCAACCAGGGGCACTTTCAGCTCCATAGCCCCTTCCATTTCGGCCTTAACCATAGCGGACAGCTCTTCCAGACGGTCCTTGGGGCACTCAAAGACCAATTCATCGTGGACCTGGAGCATCATTTTCAAAGGCAGATTTTCCCGGTTGATGCGCTCCTGAATACGAATCATGGCAATCTTTATCAGGTCGGCAGCAGAGCCCTGCACCGGCGTGTTCACCGCCATACGCTCCGCCATCTGGCTTTCCATACGGTCAGAACTATCGATACCCGCGATGTAGCGGCGACGTCCGCTCAGCGTTTCCACATAACCGTTCTTGTGGGCAAAAGCCTTGGTGTCGTCGATAAACTTCTGCACCCCCTGATACATGTCGAAATACCCGGTGATAAAGTCCCGAGCCTGCCCCATGGGGATTTTCAGGTCCCGAGACAGGCGAAAGGCGGTCATGCCATACAAAATTCCAAAGTTCACCACCTTGGCATCACGACGCATGTCCGACGTAACAGCCGAAAGATCCACCCCGTAAATAGCCGCCGCCGTTCGGGCGTGAATGTCAATCCCTTCGCGGTAAGATTCTATAAGGGCAGCGTCTCCACTCAGATGGGCAAGCATGCGAAGCTCAATCTGGGAATAGTCCACCGAAAGAATCACGTTGTCCGGATTCTCTGGCACAAAAGCCGCACGGATTTTCTTGCCCAGGTCGCTGCGCACCGGAATGTTCTGCAGGTTGGGATCGCGGCTGGAAAGGCGGCCCGTTGCCGTACCCCACTGGATAAAGCTGGTATGAATCCGCTTGGTTTCCCGATTCACCAGCGTCGGGAGCACCGACACGTAGGTACTCTGCATCTTTTTGAGTTCCCTGTACTCTATTATAGCGAACACGATGGGGTGAGGAGCGCTCACCGAAAGTTCTTCAAGCACAGCGGCGTCGGTGCTGCGCTTCTTGATTTCGGGGAGTCCCAGCGTATCGAACAAGACTTCTCCCAACTGCTTGGGACTACCGATGTTGAATTCCAGCCCCGCCATATCGCAGATTTCTTTTTCCAGTTTCTCAATGCGGCCCGCAAGTTCCACTTCCAGATTCTTGAGGACGGCGGTATCCACAAAAGCGCCCACGCCTTCCATCTGGTACAGCACTTTCAGCAGGGGCATTTCCTGGCTGTAGAAGAACTTCTCGTAGTCCATCTTCTGCAGTTCTTTCTGCAAGGGATCCCACAGGCGCAAGGTATAGACAGCATCTTCGGCGCCGTATTCGGTAGCGTCCTTCACAGGCACGCGGTTAAACGTGATTTGGTTCTTGCCGCGCCCGATAAGATTCTCGATGGGAATCATCTCGTGCTGCAGGCGTTGCATCACCTGGTTATCCAGGCCTAGACCTGTCTGGCCCGGCGAAAGCATCCAGGCGGCAATGAGGGTATCCACAATGTGCGCCTTGCCGATCTGGGCCACCGAAAGTCCGAAAGCCCGAGACAGCACATGCAAATCGAATTTTGCATTATGGAAAACGAGAGCGCGACGGGGCTTGCCCTCCACCACCTCGCAAGATTCATCCCAGAAAGACAGGAACCATTCTTTTACGGCCGCCCCGTCAAAGTTGCCAACCGGAAAGCCGATATCGTCGGTATGGGCAAGGGGGATGTAGTAGCCCTTCGGGACTTCGCCGTCTTGGTTTGCCGCGGCTAGGCACAGCCCTACCAGATTGCAGGTCATGGGGTCCAGCCCGTCGGTTTCCGTATCAATCCCAATTTCGGTCGCCGCGGCAAATTCCGCCTTCAGCTGACCAAACTTTTCAGCGGTATCCACGCAGATGTATTCCGGCGGAACGTCGCGAATGGCGGCAACCGCCCCCTCGCTAGCCCCATCTCCCGAACCTGCGGACATAAAGCCCGCCTTGCCGGGAACATTTTCTAGCAAGCGGAGCAGGCTGTTGATTTCGTGATCCTTGAAAATGCCCGCCAGCGTATCCACATGGATGCCGTTATACTCCAAGGCATCAAGATTCCCGCTAAATGCCCGCTTGGTCTGAAGCGTCACCAGTTCCCGACTGAGGAAAGCCTTTTCCCGGTTGTTCGCCAGGTTGTCGTGAAGCCCCTTCTTGGTAATCTTGTCCAGGTTGGCGTAAAGGTTATCCATATCGCCATAATCTGTCAAGAGCTGGATGGCCGTCTTGGGGCCAACCTTGGGAACTCCTGGAACGTTATCACTAGCATCGCCCATGAGCGCCAGATAATCCCGAATCTTTTCCGGCGGGAGCCCGTACTTTTCTACCACCTGGGCAGGGCCAAAGTCAATACCGTCGGCGCCCTTGGTCAAGTGGAACAGGTGAATCTTGTCGGACACAATCTGGGACATGTCCTTGTCCTTAGATAAAATCACCACATGGTCAAAACCCGCCTCCACTGCAGCGTTAGCTACGCTGGCCATCACGTCGTCGGCCTCGTAACCCGGCTCCGAAAGCAGGGGAATCCCACTAGCGTCCAGGCTTTCGCCCAAGAGGGGCATCTGGGCGGCCATTTCTTCGGGCATAGGACCACGATTGGCCTTGTAATCCGGATAAAGTTCGTGCCTGAAAGTCTTGGTGTGGGCCACATCCCGGGCAATAGCAAAATGGGTAGGCTTGTGCTTCGCCAAGATGCGGAGTACCGCACCCCAATAGCCATGCATCATAGAAACATCTTCGCCCTTGCTATTCACCAGCGGATTCTGGCTATAGGCGTAAAACATGCGGAACGCAAGAGCGTAGGAATCAAGGAGCAGTAAAGTTTTTTCAGGCATATGAAGAATGTAGAATTAAAACAGCATATCCACTTTTGTCTGGGCCAGCACGCGGTTGTAAATGATACGCTTACCTTTCACACCATCGGTAGCACAAACGTGGTCGGTGGGCGGTTTCAGAAGAGATGTCACCAGATGGGCGGCCACAGTTTCGGCATGAACGGGTCGCACATAAGCCGGAATCCATTCGGGGTGGGCCCCGATGGTCTTCTGCAGAAGTTCTTCACCAAAACGTCTGTCTTTATGCTTGCCCAAAAGCAACGAGGGCCGTACCAGCGTAAGGCTTTCAAAGCCCATCATGGTAAGGCCTTCTTCCAGCATGCCCTTGAGGCGATTGTAAAAGAATGGAGAATGGCTGTCGGCCCCCTGGGCACTAACACAAAGGAAATGCTTGATACCTATACTTTTTGCCAACGCCGCCAGCGAAAGGGGCAGTCGCACATCCACCTTTTCTTGAGCCACTTTGCTGCCAGCCTGTTTCTTTGTCGTTCCCAGACAACATATGACGGCATCGCAACCCTTGAACCCATCCAGCAAGACTTGCTTATAAGCTCCGCTAACCTGTTCAAAATCCACCTGCTCATACTGGATTTTTGCGGCACCCTGAAAAACACCAAGGTCACCGAGATTTGGCACAGTGCGCACCGGGCAAAAGATCTTCGTTACAACGTCTAAACGGGAAAGAAGTTTTAGGACGTTCTTCCCAACGAGCCCAGTAGAGCCAAGCAAAGCGACTTTCATGTCTTGATTCTATTTTGCAGCCGTTGAATCGGTGGAGGCAGACGTCTTCTGGCCCAGCTTCATGAAGCCAACCTCCCTACCCCGAACAGGGTACAATTCCACCTGATTATTTCCATTAAGAACTACGGCAACTCCAGTCAAGTAGTTTACCCAACGACCGTTCCTATAGAAATTCACGTCTGCAGTTCTGTTACTGGCATAGACAACCAGAGGTTCAATAAGGACGTCATGAGTCACAAGAATACTGACCCTTTTCCACTTATCCATATTCGCAACGATATTTTCCATGACAAACTGGTTTCCTCTCTCAAAAAGGTCGTAGAAATGAGGCGTTATCTGCTCTGCAAGATATTTCTCGCCAAACGCATATGCAGAAATAACTTTCCAGCTACCACCCTTCTTCAACGCAAAGGCATCCAAGCTGTCCGAAGAAACAGTCAAGAAGTAACCGCCATTCAGCAAGTCGGCCTGGGTTTCTGTGACATAACCGGTTTCTCCACGACCCTTGGCGATATTGTTGCAAGTTTCGCGGGTGCGGATAAAGTCCGTAGAGGCGTAATAGAACGATTCATCTCCGCCAGCAAGTTTCGCACCAAGATTTAGCGCCTGCTGCACGCCGTCTTCAGTCAGCGGTGATTCCTGACCTAGGCCGGATTCACGTTCCGCATGGCGTAACACAAATGCAATCTTGTAAGTGGACGGAGCGGCCTTGTAAATGTCGGCAACATCGAAAAAGCCGTTGCTATCGGCAACAACTGTCAGCGACCTTTCGGTGGTGATCGCTGCCGCGATAGGCGCGCCACTGGCAGAGGATTGCTCTGTGCCAGGTTCTGTAGCGGGTTCTGTCCCCGATTCCGAGCCAGGTTCCGTCCCTGCAGAGGAATCGCTAGAGTTCAATTCCTGCGATCCTGGCGCCCCCGGATTGGAAGATGTGGAATCATCGCCACAACCCGTCACCAGCATAAGGATGCCCGTTACGCAGGTCAGGCCTAAAAATTTGGATGTTTTTTTGCTCCAGTTCATATTTCCTCGCATCTTTTCTCTCTAATTTAATTTTTTCTCGCTTTTGCGGGAGGGCGTGAAGTGGCGCTGCCATTCGAAAGGGGCATGTGCCCCTTTTGAACGCAAAAAAGGCCGGTGAGCAAGGCGAACATTAGGCCTTTTTATAGCGCAAGGGCCCGACCCGCGAAGCGGGGCCCGCCCAATGTCTAGTAAAGATTTCTAAATTCTTGTGCGTAAATTTTTAACCCTAAAACCATAGGCTTGATAATATGGCAAAATCTTTCAAGAAAGCAGAAGAAGTGACCGTGCTCGGAAACGACGCCGAGTCCTTCCGCAAGGCCTTTACCGACCACATCCACCACACGCTGGCCCGTAACAGCGCCACCGTGACCGACCACGAGAAGTTCCTGGCCGTGGCATACGCCGTCCGCGACCGCCTGGTGGATCGCTGGATCAAGACTCAGGAGACTTACTACCAGAAAGACGTGAAGCGCGTCTATTACCTGTCCCTCGAATTCTTGATTGGCCGTACCCTCGGTAACTCCGTGTTGAACCTGGACGTGGAGAGTGCCGTCACTGAAGCCCTGGACGAACTGGGCATGACTCTTGAAGAACTCCGCGAACAGGAAGTGGACGCCGGCCTCGGTAACGGCGGTCTCGGCCGCTTGGCTGCCTGCTTCCTGGACTCCATGGCCACTCTGGAACTGCCCGCCACCGGTATGGGCATCCGCTACGAATACGGTATGTTCAGCCAGAAGATCGTGAACGGCGAACAGGAAGAACAGCCGGACAACTGGCTGCGCCTCACCAACCCGTGGGAAATCGCCCGTCCCTCCAATGCCATGAAGGTGCCGTTCTACGGCTACGTGGTCAGCTGGACCGACGAAAAGGGCAAGCTGCACAACCGCTGGGAAACCAAGGACTACGTGCTGGCCCTGCCCTACGACACCCCGATTCCGGGCTACAAGAACAACACCGTGAACAACCTGCGCCTCTGGAGCGCCAAGTCTACCGATGACTTCGGCCTCAGCTACTTCAACAACGGCGACTACATCGCCGCCGTGCAGGACATGGAACTTTCCGAGACCATCTCCAAGGTGCTCTACCCCAACGACTCTTCCATGAACGGTAAGGAACTGCGCCTGAAGCAGCAGTACTTCCTGTGCTCCGCTTCTTTGCAGGACATTATCCGCCGCTTCAAGAAGCTCCACGACAACGATTGGAAGGTGTTCCCCGAGAAGGTGGCCATCCAGTTGAACGATACCCACCCGGCCATCTCCATCGCCGAAATGATGCGCATCTTGCTGGACATCGAAGGTCTGGAATGGGACGAAGCTTGGGAAATCGTGACCAAGACCTTCGCCTACACCAACCACACCTTGATGCCGGAAGCTCTTGAAAAGTGGCCCGTCAGCCTGTTCGAAAAGCTGCTGCCCCGCCACCTGCAGATCATTTACGAAATCAACGCCCGGTTCCTCCGCATGGTCTCCATGAAGTGGCCCGGCGACAACGACCGCCTTGCCCGCATGAGCCTTATCGAAGAAGGCGGCTGCAAGATGGTTCGCATGGCCTACCTCTCCATCGTGGGTTCCTTTGCCGTGAACGGCGTGGCCGCCCTCCACAGCGACCTTCTGAAGACCACCCTCTTCAAGGACTTCTACGAACTGTGGCCTGAAAAGTTCAACAACAAGACCAACGGCGTGACCCCCCGCCGCTGGGTCCGCAAGGCCAACCCCGCCATGTCCGAAATCATCACCAAGAAGATTGGCGACAGCTGGGTCAAGGATCTGGACGACCTGCGCAAACTGGAAAAGTTCGCCAAGGACGCCGCCTTCCAGAAGGAATTCATGGCCGTCAAGAAGCAGAACAAGGAACGTCTGGCCAAGTACCTGAAGGAAACCCAGGGCGTGGATGTGGACGTGAACACCTTCTTCGACGTTCAGGTCAAGCGTATCCACGAATACA
Organism: Fibrobacter succinogenes; assembly: GCA_902781185.1. Taxonomy (GTDB): domain Bacteria; phylum Fibrobacterota; class Fibrobacteria; order Fibrobacterales; family Fibrobacteraceae; genus Fibrobacter; species Fibrobacter succinogenes_G. Next base: position 538 of record CACZII010000067.1, on the reverse strand, counting down.
AGCGTCAGCTGTTGAACATCCTGCATGCCATTCACCTGTACATCCAGCTGAAGGACGGCAAGGAAATCATGCCCCGCACCATCATGATTGGTGGTAAGTCCGCTCCGGGTTACTGGATGGCCAAGCAGATTATCCGTCTTGCCAACGCCGTGGCCTCCATCATTGATGCCGACCCGGTTTGCAAGGGCAAGCTCAAGATGGTGTTCCTGGAAAACTACCGCGTGTCCTTCGCCGAGAAGATCATCCCGGCTGCCGACCTGTCCGAACAGATTTCTACCGCAGGCACCGAAGCTTCCGGTACCGGCAATATGAAGTTCGCCCTGAACGGCGCACTCACCATCGGTACGCTTGACGGCGCTAACGTAGAAATGAAGGAAGAAGTGGGCGACGAGAACATCTTCATCTTCGGCCTTACCGTTGAAGAAGTCACTGACCTGCTGGCCAAGGGCTACCGCCCCCGCGACTTCTACGAGAAGGACGACGACCTGCGTCGCGTTATCGACCTCATCGGTTCTGGCTTCTTCAGCCCCGACCGTCC
>CACZII010000066.1 GCA_902781185.1 Fibrobacter succinogenes | reverse complement strand
AGGGCCGGGGCCAGGTCTGCCCCCGCGTACGGGAGGGCGGGCATTTCAAATTTTCCGTTGACAGGCTGAATCATATTGAACCTCCAGGTTTACATTCTAAGTAATTATACATTTTTTGGCTTTTTCACCCCAAAACATTCCAATTTGGAGTATAAAAACGGCATCTTTTTTCACCTTAGGTAGCCTATTACCATTTAGAAATATATTTTCACGTTAAAGAAGAAGCCTCGTTGAACGACAGAGGCGTAATAGGTTTTGTAGGGTCTGTCAGGATAGAGTATGAAAAACAGGATTTTCGCATTCAAGGACGCTGTAGCTTTTGATAATGAACTGGCCATATTCAGCAAGTGGCACAAAGAGCATGGGACTCCTGCCATGTTTTTCCAGATTCATTCCACTATCCTGGAACCCGAAAAGCTGAAACCCGTCTGGGACATTCTAGAGAAGCATTTCCCTAGCGTTCCCTGGTTCGGCAACTCCACTAGCGGTAACATTGTAGACTGCGACCTTGCCGCAGATATTTCCGTATCGGCAGTAATTTTCGAAAAGCCCTCCACCAAATTCCTGGTTCAGCAATATGATTTTACCAAGGACTCCATCAGCGGCATTGCCGGCAGCATCCTCCAAGAGGTTTCCAAGAACCCCTGGGTCAAGGCCGTAGAAATCTACCACTGCATCTCTCCCTTTTCCACCACGGCCCTTTGCGAGGGATTAGACGACCTGCCTAGCGACATCCAGGTGTTCGGTGGTATCGTCTGCTCTCCCGACATCACAAGCCCCCATTCCTGCGTATTCTCCTCGGTAGGTGGTTTTTCTAGGACCAGCATCCTGGTGGTGTTCTACGGTGGCGAAGACTTCTTTGTAGATTCCCGCAAAATCAGCGGTTGGAAACCCATCGGGCGTAACTTCCACGTGACCCGTTCCGTAGGTAACGTTCTATATGAACTAGAGGGAATTCCCGCCTACGATGTCTACAACAAGTACCTAAGCATCAAAAACGACGGGAACTTCTTCTACAACGCCCTAGAATTCCCCATGCTCTACGAGCACAACGGGGTCTCTATCGTCCGTGCCGCAGGGGCCAGCAATCCCGACGGCTCTCTTTCCATGTCTTCCGACATTGATGAAGGCTCCATCGTCCGCCTTTCTTATGGCGAACCTCGGTTAATCGTGGAAAAAATCAGGGAAGAAAGTACCAAGTGCGAAGATTTCGGCCCCGAGGTACAGCACCTGTTCTCTTGCGCGGCCCGAAAGGCCTTCTGGCACGAGCACGAGCCCACCTACGAAATCGCCCCTCTCAAGGGCCTAGCGGCCAGCACCGGCTTTTTCTCCCACGGCGAATTCCTGCGTGAAAAGGGCCACATGAACCAGCACAACATCACGCTGGTCATTGCCTCTATGCGTGAGGGCCCCGCCGTCAGGCGTAAGCGTGCCAAAGGCGAAGACATCCGCGAAAGCATGACCACCCGCCTCCCCCTTGCGGCCCGCATGGCCACCTTCATTAGGGAGACATCCTTTGAGCTTGAGCAGATGAATAGCAAGCTTAGGGTCATGAACGAGCACCTGCAAGACGTAGCCACTACCGACAGCCTGACAGGCCTGGAAAACAGGCTCGCCTTCGATGAAATGCTGAGCAATATTGCCATGGAAGACCCTGAAGCGGGCAACTGGACCATGGTGCTGATGGACGTGAACGGTCTGAAATATGCCAACGACACCTTCGGTCATCAGGCCGGAGACACCCTGATCATCGCCGCCGGCAATGTCATCAAGAAGGCCTACGGTGAACAGGGCAACTGTTTCCGTATCGGCGGCGACGAATTCGCTGTCATTACCAAGACACCCACAGACGCGCTGTTCAAGCAGTATTCCAACATGCAAAAGTACATCGAGGAATACAACAAGGAAGCCAGCTATCCACTATCCATTGCCGTAGGCGAAAGCGGGCTTGCCAACGGCCCCCAAAGCCGCAAGTCCATCAGTGACTGGAAGATGGAAGCAGACCTGAACATGTACCGCGATAAGGTCAGTTTCCACAAGCCGCAAAAAACCGACGCCATCCAGAACCTGAAGGATTTGGTCAACAGCATGATATCGGCAGAGGAGTCGAAGGAATCTTACATGATTCATCACTCCGAACACGTGAAGGCCTATGCGCAGCTGATTGCCAAGCTGCACGGACTTACCGAAAGTTCCGTACAGATGATTGGACAGGCAGCCCAATTGCACGACATCGGAAAGATTGGCGTAAGCGATGCCATCATCAGCAAGCCGGGCAAGCTTACCGACGAGGAACGTTCCGCTGTCAAGCAGCATTCCGTCATCGGGGCCAAGATACTCATGCAATCTAACTATGAACATGACCTGGTGCAAGCCGTATTGCACCACCATGAGCGATTCGACGGCAAGGGATACCCAGAGGGCCTCGCCGGCGAAAAGATTCCCGTAAGCTCAAGAGTCCTTGCCATAGCGGACTCCATTGACGCCATGACCAGCAAGAGGGTCTATCGCGACGCCCTGCCGCTCCCCCAATGCCGAGCAGAAATCGAAAAGAATCTGGGCACCATGTACGACCCTACCATAGGCAAGACAGTGCTTACGCACTGGAACGAAATCATCGACCTGCTAATGAAATTGCAAAGCGGGCGACCCAAGATCCTAAGGGAAGTATAGCAGAATCCAGAGGCAACATCCATGAGAGCGGTGTTTTCTGTCATATTCTTCTTACTGATTCTCGCACTGATCCTGTGCGCTGTTTTTGCGCGTAGATCCCACAAGCCTATCGGACAGTCCCTATCCATTCTCTGCGCCTCGCTGATTTTCCCGGTTCTTGGCAACTTGATTCTTGTCATCTCCCGTAACGAACTGCTTTCGTTCATTGGCAGCCACGTCTATGTCATCGGCATGGACCTAATGGCGTTCTCCTTGATTGATTTTACCATGGCCTATTGCAATGTCTCCTGGAGACGTAACTGGAAAAGCTACCTGGTCTATACCCTACTCACCATCGATATAATCCAAATCTTCTTGAACCCATTCTTTGGGCACGTTTTCGCTATCAAGCCCACTATGGTAGAAGGTTCCGCCTACTACCAGCTTGTTCCCTTCTTAGGGCTGACTTACCACCGTATCGCTGTCTATGCCACCGTCCTTATCTCAATGATCATGCTCCTAGCAAAGAGCATTCGCGTCCCGAGAATCTATGCCGAAAAATACTATGTCATCTTGCTGACCCTTCTCCTTGCCGCAGCATGGCAAACCTACTACATCTTTGCCCAAATTCCCATTGACCGTTCCATGGTTGGCATCGGCGCTTTCGGCATTATCTTGTTTTATGTTTCCCTATTTTACCGCCCCTTCCGAGTTTTGGACCGAATGCTTGCCAGTGTGGCCTCCAAGCTCCCCGAGGCCATATTTTTCTTTGATACGAATAGGAATTGCATCTGGGCAAACGAACATGGTTTAAGGCTAGTTCAGCTTGAAGAGGAATCTGTAGAGAAAGCACCGGCACTTTTGAGCGAGATGTTCAGCGATTTCAACAGAAACGAATCCGAATGGACCTCTAAAGCCGTTATCGGTTCTGGTAAAAGCGCAAAGTACTACACCCTAAAGAGAAAGAACCTGATTGACGCCAAGGGAAGCATTATCGGTTCCTTCTTCAGCATCCAGGACAATACCGAAATCGAACGTCAACTCCAGCAAGATGTCTATAACGCCTCTCACGACAGGCTGACTGGCCTACTCAACAAGGACGCTCTTTTCCAAGAAATCCGAGAAAAGGTCCGTCAGGATTCTGGCACCCCCTACTGGATAGCCTATTTCGACATCAAAGATTTCAAGATTATCAACGATATTTTCGGAAAAGAGATGGGCGATTTTGTTCTACAAAAAATTGCCAAGTGGCTTCGGGTCCATTCCTCTTCGAACTGGATATTCGGGCGATTGACCGGAGATGCCTTCGGCATCTGTTTCCCGTCTAGTAAACCCAACGTAAGAATGGTGGAACAGCAGATTTCAAAATTTGTTATTTCTAACGGCTCTGTAGATCATAACATCCTCATTCATGTGGGGCTTTATAAGGTAACAGATCCAGACATCGACGTTTCCATTATGTTTGACCGTGCCCACGTGGCCCTGAATACGGTCAAGGGAGAATTCAACCACCATGTTGCCGTTTACGACAACATGATGCGCGACCAGGTTCTTTGGGACCAGAAAATATCCGCACAACTAGAAAAGGCCATTAAGGAAAAGCAGCTACAACCATACCTGCAACCTATCGTAGACAACCAAGGTAAAATCATCGGCTCCGAAGCCCTTGTCCGGTGGATCCACCCCGAAGAAGGGTTCCTACCTCCCATCAAGTTTATCCCTGTCTTTGAACAAAACGGCATGATTGCCGAAGTAGATAAGTACATCTGGCGGTGCGCCTGCGAAATTCTCGCATCATGGACTGGAGACAAATCCAAACTATTCATATCCATCAACATCTCGCCCAAGGATTTCTATTTCATGGATGTGTATTCCGAGATCATGAATCTCGTAAAGGAATACAGGATTGAACCTTCCAGACTCCGTGTAGAGATTACCGAAAGCGTCATGATGACGGATATTGAAAATCGTATTGCCGTCTTAAACAAATTCCGAGAATCCGGTTTTATCGTAGAGATGGACGATTTCGGAAGTGGCTACTCTTCACTGAACCAGCTCAAGGACATGCCCCTAGACGGATTGAAAATTGACATGAAGTTCTTGAGCAGCGCTATAAACGACAAGCGTTCTGAAACAATTCTGCGTTATGTTCTCAGGATGTCAGAAGAACTAGGACTGTTCTCGCTTACCGAAGGCGTAGAAACCAAAGAACAGTACGACATGCTGAACGAGATGGGCTGCAACCTGTTCCAGGGATACTACTTTGCAAAGCCCGTACCACTGGACGAATTCGAAAAGCTAATAGCGAAGTCCTAAATACTACTCTCGATGAATTCCTTGCGGAAGGTCCCGTTGCCCAGCAAAATGTCGATGGGCAGCTTCTTGAATTCATACTCGTAGGGAGGCTGTTTCCAGGCAAAATCCTTCGGATACTCGTTGAAGATGTACTGCAACAGCTTTACCGCCATGTCGAAACTGCGGAACTTGTCGCGGTCCAACACGTGAATCTGGGCACCACCACAAATCTGGCCCGCGCCCTTGTGGAAGGTGGGCTGGAAGTAGTTTTCGCGGAAATACACGCCTGGCAAATTCAGTCCATTCATGTACTTGCAAAGCTTGACCGCATCGATGAACGGGGCACCAAAAATCTCAAAGGGGCGGGTGGTACCGCGGCCTTCGCTCACATTGGTGGCCTCGAACAGGCACATGCCGGGGTAAACGACAGCGGTATCGAGGGTGGGCATGTTGGGGCTCGGCAAAATCCACGGAAGCCCCGTCTGGTCGTACCACATCTTTTTATCGTAGCCTTCCATGCCCAGCACATAGAGTTCACACTTTGGGAAACGCTCTTCTTTGAACTGCACCGCCAGTTCACCAATGGTCTTGGCATGGCGCGTGCGGATGCTGTGCAGGCCCACAAAACTGGTGTAGTTCAGGTCCAGCACCGGGCCTTCTTCGTCGATACAGTTGATGGGGTTTGGACGGTCCACCACGATGACGGGGATGCCGGCCTTCTCACAGGCTTTCATGCAAAGGAACAAGGTCCAGATGAATGTGTAGTAGCGGGCGCCCACATCTTGCAGGTCCACCAGCATCATATCCACGTGGTTGAGCATTTCAGCTGTGGGCTCCCGGTGTTCGCCGTACAGGCTATAGACGGGAATGCCCAGTTCGGGGTCGGTGTAGCCCTCCCATTCAATCATGTTGTCCTGGGTGTGGCCCTTGATGCCATGCTGCGGTCCAAACAGGGCAGAAAGCTTGAAGAGCTTGCCGTCGTATTCCTTAAGGAGGTCAAGGGTGTAATGCAAATCCGGCAGGACCGATGCCGGGTGAAGGACCGCGCCAAGGCGCTTGCCCCTGAGATTTGCGGGGAAAACTTTTTCAAAACGGGAAAGAGCAAGGGTAACCATAGCCAAAAAATAAAAAAACACCCCTCCTCCAATCACTTTTATTTATATTACTACTAAACAAATTCAAGAGGATTACTATGAAAACAAAAATCTTGACACTCCTTGCGGCATCTTGCCTCGCATTCCTTTCCGCCTGTAGCGACGATTCGGAAGGCAGTAAGTCTCTAGCCGACAAATGCGGAAAGCTGAGCGACGAATGCCTTATCGGCACATGGAAACTGAAAGCCATCGTCCAAAAAAGTAATCCCGACGTTGTCATTGCCGATTACAATGCAGACCAGGGTGGAACGATGGAATTCACCAAAGATGGACTTTATCACTACGTAAGATCCACCAAAGCAAACGCTTGCCCCGGGTCCCTCGGCGGTGGCATAGATGATAAGGGTACATGGAAAGTCACCGATAACACCTCCCTCGAATTTTATGAAAACAAACAGGGTGACTGCATCCCATTCGGAACCCATTTCAATACGACACCCACCATTGAAGTTGTCGGAGAATCGGTGAATCTGTACCTGAACAAGGTAATCTTCCAAGAAGACGGAATGGATGGTATGTACGCAATAGACGACCAGACCGAGGTCTTCACTCGTTCCGAATAATTTCAGTTCTATTTGACATTTAAGGTCCTGCGGCATCGCAGGACTTTTTTTGTTTTCTACCGCCAGCGTTCCCTTTCGTACTCGCAGAGGGCTTCTAGCGCCTTGGTAGATTTCGGGTCCAGCGCTGCGGGTTCTATGCGAGCAATGAGGGCTCCCACCGTCTCCCCAGGCCTACGGACAAAGCCTTGGCGTTTTAGTTGTTTCTCAGCATAGTCTAGGGAGCGCACCCACTTTAGCGCACGCAAGTCAGGTTTTATCTGCACCTTCCCCTTGCGCCGTTTAAGCAGAACACGAACAAGTATTACCAGCAAAAGCAAGAGAGGCAACCCATAAATCCAGGGACTGTCCAAAATCCCCTGCGTGGCAGTCTGCCAGTCGGTTACCATACGGCGCCACTGACCTTCTTTAAGCAAATGGAAAAGGCGGGCAAAACGGCCCTTTACGCCCTCCCACTTGGACTGCCAGAGGGACGGCGCTGCGAAGAGCCCACCACGCAGGGGCGGTGTCGGGTCGAAGGAATACCAGCGTCCATTCCATAAGACCTCTACCCAAGAATGACTGTGATGTCTGCGGAACACCACATAGTCACGACCTTCCGTACGTTCAGGGTGGGCAAAGCCTGTCACGTACCTAGCCTGGATTCCCTGATGCCGCAAGAGCAAGACCGCAAGGGTCGCGTAATATTCGCAGAAGCCTTCTTTAGCGATCCAGAAAGCGCGCAGGGGATCCACGTTACCCCGCTGAGCCCCAGGCACCACCAGGGAATACCTGAAGTTTTGAACAAAATAATTTCTAATAGCCGAAAGTACCGCCCTTTCATAAAGGCCGTCCGACAAGGAACCCTGCAAAGTGTCTTGCGTGGAATCCCGCTGAGGCAAGTCCATAGCCGTGGCTACAGAATCAATAAACTTTTGGTGAGTCTTGCCAATTTGAAGGTTTGCGGATGCGTTAAGATAGGGATCCATTTGCAAGACAGAACTATCCGGAGAACTGTCCAGAGAATCGTCCACGAAGTAATACCAGTCCCCATGCTTTCCGTTAGCGCCTGCAAATATTCCCGTCTTGTAGTAATCTAGGGAATCTGCATTCTTGGCGGCCACCCCCACCGCACCAAAGGGAGCAAACAGGAACCCGAAATTATCCAGGGCCGACTGCACCCACACAGAGCGGACGCTTTCTTTCTTGGTTACAGAATCGGCCAATTCAAATACAGGATAGTCTATCTGGTAGTATGCCGGATAGAGTTTCTGTTCCGACTTTGTGGGGAGTTTCCAGATTTTGCCCACATATTTTTCGTAGACGGCAGCCCGCAAGTATTCAGGGGCATTTCTGTCCCATACCCGCAAGATTACCTGGTTGTTGTACTTGGAACTGTAATTGTTGGAAAAAGACCCCAGGGAAACTACGGGATCAAAGCCCATCACGCGACTCCGCTCCATGTAGTCTTTGGCCCAGCGGCCGTCATAA
>CACZII010000065.1 GCA_902781185.1 Fibrobacter succinogenes | reverse complement strand
ACTGCAAGCTGGGCGACAGCGTGGCCAACGACGGCGTGTGCCTTTCGGTGGAATCCTGCACCGCAGACGAGGCTACTTTCTGCCTGATGCACCAGACGGTAGAAAATACCGCCTTTAAGCAGGCCTCCCCCGGCAAGTTGGTGAACCTGGAACTGCCCTGCAGGGCAGATAGCTTTATGGGCGGACACTTTGTGATGGGCCACGTGGACTGCATTACCGAGGTTATCCAGGTGGTGCCCCGGGAAACCGGCGTAGAGGTGGACCTGAAGATGCCTGCCGATCTGAAACGCTACATAATCCGCCGAGGCTCCATTTCTCTGAACGGCATCAGCCTTACGGTGGCCGAAAAGTTTGAGGATTCCATCCGGGTATGCATTATCCCGGAGACCCTCGCCCGTACCAACCTCCGCAACTGGGTGGCAGGAACCGTCGTGAACGTGGAAGTGGATATGCTGGGCAAGTATATCGAGAATTATCTGAAGGAACGTGACCTTGCTTAATACCATCGAAGAGGCCATAGAGGATTTCAGGAACGGAAAGTTCCTTATCGTGGTGGACGACGAAGACCGCGAGAACGAGGGCGATTTTGTCATCGCCGCCGAGAAGATTACGCCCGAAAAGGTGAATTTCATGCTCCACGAGGGTAGGGGCGTGCTTTGCGCACCGCTGCCTATTTCCCGCTGTCACGAGCTGAATCTGACCCGCCAGACGGCGGAGAACACTTCCATGCTGGGAACACCCTTTACCATCATGGTGGATAAGATTGAAGGCTGCACTACGGGTGTTTCGGCCCACGACCGTGCGGCTACCATCCAGGCCCTTGCCGACCCGAACTCCAAGCCCAGCGACTTTGGCCGGCCGGGACACATTTCGCCCCTGTATGCCCAGGAAGAAGGCGTGCTCCGCAGGGCTGGCCATACAGAAGCCGCCGTGGACCTGGCACGACTTGCCGGACTCAGGCCTGCCGCCGCCCTCATCGAAATCATGAACGAGGACGGCACCATGGCCCGCATGCCCCAGCTGGAGGAAGTGGCCAAGAAGTTCGACCTCAAGATTATCTCCATCCGGGACCTGATCGACTACCGCCTGCGTAACGAGAAACTGGTGCAGCGTGTGGCGGCCCCCCACGTGTCTACCAAGTACGGTGACTTTACCGCCTATGCCTACAGGAGCAAAACCGACGGCGTGGAGCATGTGGCCTGGGTGGCCGGCGACCCCGACTTCAGCAAGCCCGTGTATGTGCGCGTCCATAGCGAGTGCCTGACCGGCGACATTTTCGGAAGCCTCCGCTGCGATTGCGGCGAACAGCTGGCTTCTGCCATGAAGTTCATTGGCGAGCATGGTGGCGTGCTTCTGTACCTGCGAGGTCAGGAGGGCCGGGGCATTGGTCTTTGCAACAAGCTCAGGGCTTATGAACTGCAAGAGAAGGGCATGGACACGGTGGAGGCGAACCTTCACCTGGGGTTCAAGTCGGACCTGCGCCAGTACGGCACGGGAGCCCAAATTTTGGCAGACCTGGGGGTGCGGGAGATGCGTCTCTTGACCAATAACCCCAGCAAGATTTCGGGCATTTCGGCCTACGGACTCAAGATTGTGGAACGGGTGCCCATCGAAATCAAGCCTAACGAAAAGAACCGGTTTTACCTGCTGACCAAGCAGAAGAAGATGGGACACCAGTTGCATGTGGACAGCGACACCTCTGCGACTGGCGAAGTGCCCAGTGAAAAGGTTTAAAAAGAGGATATGAACATGGTGAACGAAATCAAGAATTCTCTGAACGGTACTGGCCTCAAGGTGGCCATAGCCGTTGCCCGCTTCAACGAGGTGGTCACCGACAAGCTCCTGGAAGGTGCTGTCCGTGAACTGGAACTGCTGGGCGTTGCCGACAAGGACATTACCGTGGTGCATGTTCCTGGCGCTTTTGAACTGCCGGGCGTGTGCCGCAGGCTTGCCGACAGTGGCAAGTACGATGCCGTGATGGCCATCGGCGCCGTGATCCGTGGGGAGACCAGCCACTACGACGTGGTGGTGAACGCCTCTACCGGTGGCGTGGCAAGCATTGCTGCCGAGGGTAAGCTCCCCGTGATTCTCGGGATCCTCACTACCGACACTGTGGACCAGGCCATGAACCGCGCTGGCCTCAAGGCCGGCAACTTGGGCTCTAACTGGGCTGCCACTGCCGTGGAAATGGCAAACCTTTATAAAGTGATATAAGGTAGGAACAGCAGATAATGTGTAATGTGGAATGTGTAGTGTGTAATGAATAATCTCTCGCTTCACACCTCACACTCCACACCTGAATCTTGAGACTTGCTTATGAATAAATCTTACCGACCGGCCCGTGTTTTTGCCATGCAGCTTCTGTATGCCATGGAGATTACTGGCTCTACTGCAGGGGAGGCCCTTCCGGGCGTTCTGGAATCCCAGCCTCTGCAAGATGACCAGAAGAAATACGGGATGAAACTGGTGGACCTGGTGCAGGCCCATCGTGAAGAACTGGACGAGGACATCAAGACCTGTTCCGTCCATTGGGAAATTGACCGCATTGCAAAGATTGACCGCATCGTGGCCCGCATCGCCATGGTGGAGCTGCTTTTCGTTCCGGATATCCCCGTGAAGGTGGCCCTGTCCGAGGCGGTGCAAATTGGCGCCAAGTATAGCACGGATTCATCGGGAGCCTTTGTGAACGGGCTTCTTTCTGGGTTCATGAACAAGCGCGGTATTAACGTAGGCATTCAAAACAAAGAGGATAAGTAGTCGTGATTAAAGAAAAGTGGATGAAACATATTTTTGCAGGAATCACCTGCCTTGTGGCCCTGGTGGTCTATGCCATGACCATGGCCCCGACGGTCTCCTTCTGGGACTGCGGTGAATTTGTCGCCTGCGCGAACACACTGGGCATTCCTCACCCCCCTGGAACCCCGTTCTTCGTGTTCTTTGCCCGTGCGGTGATTGTGTTGCTGCCCTTCGTGGAAGAGATTGCGAAGCGTGTGAACTACATCTCCGTGGTGAGTTCCGCAGCAACGGTCTACGTGACCGCCCTGTTCGCATGGGATCTTCTGGCTACCGTCCTCAAGACTGATGCCCTGGCTGAAAAGATTTCTGGCAAGGTCCGTACCATGGTGCTTGCTACCGCCGCTCTGGTGGCCGGTTTCCTTCTGACTTTCTCCGATACCTTCTGGTTCAATGCGGTGGAAGCCGAAGTCTATGGCGTGGCCATGTTTATCTTGATGCTGGTATCCTACCTTGGCTTGGTGTGGTACAACAAGAAGGATGAAGAAGGCAGTGACAAGATCTTGATTTTCATCTGCTACATCGCCTTCCTCGGTATCGGCGCCCACCTCTATACCATGCTTACGGTGCCTGCGGTGTTTGCTCTTTTGCTTGCTGCCCAGCCTAAGAAGATTGTGGAACGGATCCCCATCTGGATTACGGGAACGCTTCTCTGCTCCGTGATTTACATGGTGTCTGCCTTCATTGAAATTTCCCTGGTATGCTTGATTGTGCTTGCTGTTCTTTCTGTGGCAAAGCCTTTCGCCCCCAACGTGAACAAGGCGGTTCGCCTTTCTCTGGCTTTTGCCTTCTTTGCCCTTATCGGTTACAGCACCCACCTGTATGTCCCTATTCGCTCGGAATTGAACCCCATCATTGACGAGAATGACCCTGAGATCAACATCCGCGACGAGCAGGGCAACCTTCAGTTGGGCAACTTGTTCAAGAGCGAAAACTGGGAAGCCTTTAACAACTTCGTGGAACGTAAGCAGTATGGTTCCGAAAGCATGATCAGTCGTGCCTTCTACCGCCGTTCTCGCATCGCCCACCAGCTGTTCTCTTTCCCCAGTATGAGCTACGGTGGATACCAGATGGCCCAGTACCTGCCCTACAAGGTGGGCGGCGTGAATTACGCCAACGGTGTCTATACCTTCGACGCCTCTGAGAACGAACCTCTTGAGCGTTTCGGCATTAAGTTCCCCACCCAGATGAGCTTCATGGGCGATGCCGTACTTCCGCAGTTCTTGATCTTTGTGCTGATGAACGGCCTTATCGTGATGGTCTGTGTGTTCATTTGGAAACGCAATCGTCGTTTGGGCCTGTACGTGTCGGTGCTTTACGCCCTGTGCAGCCTTGGGCTTCTGTTCTACATCAACTTTGCCGATGGTACCCGCATGGAACAGCGGGAACGGGACTATTGGGTGAGCATCATGACCCGGAATGTTCAGGATTTGAATGCTCGCGGTGCCGCCATACCCATGGTTCCCGATCCTAACGACCTGATAGACTTGCGTCAGGATATCGAACGTACCAAGATTCGCTTGGAGATGCTTCGTCAGAAGAATGCTCCGGCCCCGAAAATTGCGGACTTGGAAAAGCAGCTTACGGCCCTGCAGAATTCTTCTGCCTGGCAGAGCTGGCAGAAAATCGAGAATGGCTTTGCCCAGGTGGGAAGCCGGGCGCCCTTCCCGGAAGCAGTTCACATGGAAGTCCGTGAGCGTGACTACTTCTATACGCCGGCATTTATCTTCATGAGCATGATTCTTGGCGTCGGTGCGGGAATCTTGGTGCTGACTTGCGCAACAGGGGCCTATGCGACCTTTGCAAGTCCTGTTGCGGCTGTGTTGATTCTGGTATCGTTCCTTGTTCCCTGCATTTCCAACTACAAGGAACACGACCGTTCTGGTCTTTGGGTCCCTTGGGACTACGCCTACAACCTGCTGAATAGCTGTAGGCCCAACGCCATTCTCTTTACCAACGGCGACAACGACACCTTCCCCCTGTGGTTTGCTCAAGAAGTGGCAGGCATCCGTAAGGATGTGCGTGTGGTGAACCTGTCTCTTGGTAATACGGACTGGTATATCAAGCAGATGCTGGACAACGAGCCTGTGCTGAAACTTAGCTACGATAAGGCCGCCATTGACCATGACATGGTGTTGGATAACGGTTCTGCCTCTAATCCGAACCATCAGGTTTCTACCTGGGTCAAGAACGCGAACCGCCTGATGCCCCAGCTTAAGTCCCGTATCGACCAGATGGAAGGTCAGGAACTTTCGCCTGCTGATTCGGCTAAACTTTTGCAGTTCAAGGTGCATTACCAGGTATGGGATGCCTTTGTAGACTGGGCGAACCGCACCCGTAGCGGCATGATGCTCACACAGCATAAGCTGGTCATTGACCTTGCCTTGCAGAACATGGACAAGCCCATCGAAATTTCCACCACTGTGGGAACCTCCAACTTCATGGGCCTTGAAAAGTACATGGTCCAGGAAGGTATGGTGTACAACTTTATCAAGGGCGATTTGGAACCCAAGCGTAACGCCTTTGATGTTTCCTATACGGCAGCCCTCATCGACTCCGTCTATAAGTTCCGTGGTCTTGGAGATGGCACTGCTTATGTCAATTCCGAAACGGCACGTCTTCTTTCCAGCTATGTATCCCTGTATTTGCAGATCTCGTTTGAAATCCGCGACAAGATTTCGACACTTCGGCAGCAACATCCCTTTACCGCCGATAAGAAGGCTGCTGTGGATAGCCTTGCTTTGCAGGCTTCCAAATATCTGGAACTTGGCATGCACCAGTTCCCCTGGGAATGGCGCTGCTACTGGGCTTCTGCATTCGTGTATGAAGCGGCAGGCATGAAGAAGGAAGCGATGAATGTCCTGAGCAAGGGCCTCGTTTCCATCCCTGATTACGAAGAAGGTGGAAAGGCAAGGCTCGCCATGAGCATGCAGCAGATTTCGCACATGCCGGATGAACCCCTGCAGGTAGAAGAGCCTCTGCCCGAGACGGATTCGACCGTAGAAGCAACGGATTCTACTGTTGAAACAGCCGATTCTACTCCCACGGTTGCCATGGCGGAATAGCGCGAGGTGAAGATGGATTTATCGATGGTCATCCCGGTCAAGGAAGAGAGCGAGAATCTTCCGGAGCTGTTCAAGGAAATCGTAGCTGCCATGGAGCCTACGGGCTTCAGCTATGAGGTTATCGTTATCGATGACGGCAGCAGGGACAATACCTGGGAAGTTGTGGAAAATCTCTCCAAGGAATATCCCTTTATTCGTGGGTTCCGCTTCCAGTTCAATTGCGGCAAAGCCGATGCCCTAGCCTTGGGCTTTTCCAAGGCTAGGGGTAACTATGTGGCCACCTTGGATGGTGACTTGCAGGACGATCCCCTGGAAATACCCAAGATGATAAAGATTCTGGACGAAGGCTATGACCTGGTCTCCGGCTGGAAAATCCGCCGTCTGGATCCTTGGCACAAGACCTGGCCTTCCAAGCTTTTCAACTTGACTGTTTCCATGGTCTGTGGTAAAAGACTTCATGATTTCAACTGCGGTATCAAGGCTTACCGCCGCTCTGTGGTGCGCTATATTGAACTTTACGGAGACTATCACCGTTTTATTCCGGTGATGGCCAAGTGGCAGGGCTTCCGTATTACCGAAATGCCTGTGGCCCACAGGGCCCGTGTTCACGGGGTTTCCAAGTACGGCATTTCCCGACTGGTATCCGGATTCCTGGATCTGGTGTCCCTCATGTTTATGCGGAGCTTCTCTACCAAGCCGCTCCATTTCTTTGGCTTGGTGGGGCTTCTGTTTATGTTGCTTGGGCTTGGGGTTTGTGGTTACTTCGGCTATGAATGGCTCCAGACGGGTGCTCTCCATGTGCGTCCTCTGCTCCTGGCAGGCCTTTTTGCCCTGGTTATGAGCGTCCAGTTTTTCTCCCTGGGCCTTTTGGGCGAAATGGTGAACGGTCATCGCAAGCAGACTTTCCCCATTGCCGATACTCTTGGCGAAGAATGATTTTGTAGATTGTTAGTGAACGTAGAGGAATTTTATGTCGTATCCGAAAAGCCTGGTCATTATCCCTACCTATAACGAGAAGGAAAATATCCCTCTCATTATGCCGGCTATCCTGGAACAGAATCCTTGCCTTGAAATCTTGGTGGTGGATGATGGTTCTCCCGATGGCACGGGAGATTTGGTGCAGGCGGAATCGGAAAAGAACCCCAGGGTACATCTGATCCGCCGTAAGGGCAAGATGGGCTTGGGTTCGGCATACGTGACGGGGTTCAAGTGGGCCCTGGAACGTGACTATGAGCGTGTCTTCGAGATGGATGCAGACTTTAGTCATTCTCCTACGGACCTGAACCGTTTTCTGGAAACGGCGGAAGATGCCGACCTTGTTCTGGGCAGTCGTTACCAGGACCGCCGTATCAGCGTGGTGAACTGGGACTTGCATCGCTTGATTTTGAGCTATGGTGCCAATGTCTATACTCGTCTGGTAACGAGGCTTCCCATAAGCGATGCCACCGGCGGTTTCAAATGCTTCCGTCGCGAGGCTTTGCAGGCTCTGAATCTCGATAAGATGAAGAGCGATGGCTATTGCTTCCAGATAGAGACCACCTTCAAGATTTGGAAGAAGGGACTCCGTGTAAAGGAGATTCCCATTGTGTTTACCGACCGTACCCGTGGTACCTCCAAGATGAGCGGTGGTATTATTTCCGAGGCGTTCTTCCTGGTGCTTAAGCTTAGGCTTGGATTAGCGTAGTATACCCATGCCTTCTTGTTCTGTCATCATCGTAGCCTACAACTCCTGTGATTTCTTGCCGGCGTGCCTGAAATCGGTCCAGGATGCTTCTTGTGGGCTGGATGTGCAGGTGATTGTTCTGGACAATGGCTCCAAGGATCCCATTACTCCCGAAATCAAGGCGAACTTTCCGAATGTGGAATGGGTAGACTCGTCTGTAAACCTTGGCTTTGGAAAAGGTTGTAACCTGGCCGAGAAGAAGGCGACAAGTCCTTACCTCTTTTTCATTAACCCTGATACTATTGTTTCGTCCGACGCCTTTCTGGGCGTTCTCAAGTTCATGGAAGAACACCCTGATGCGGGTTCCGTCGGCTGCAAGATCCTGAACGAAGACGGAAGCATGCAGTGGTCCTGCCGCCGCTCTTTCCCTACAGAAATTTCGGCTATCTCAAAGACGCTTGGACTCACAAACCTGTTCCCTAAGAGTAAGGTGCTGTCTTCGTACAACATGACCTATGCCAATCCCGACGAGGTGACGGAAGTCGATGCAATCAGTGGCTCCTTCTTCTGTATACGCCGGGAACTTTATGAACAACTGAACGGATTTGACGAAGATTTCTTTATGTACGGTGAAGACCTGGACCTGTGTTTCAGGGCCAAGGTGGCGGGGTTCAAGAACTATTATACGCCCGTCTCAAACGTTCTTCACTTCAGGGGACAGAGCAGCCGTACCCGTCG
>CACZII010000064.1 GCA_902781185.1 Fibrobacter succinogenes | reverse complement strand
ATCCGCGCTATCTGCAAAAAGCGGGGCGCCCTCCTTATCGAAGACGCCGCCGAAAGCTTCGGCGCCAGCTACAAAGGCAAGCAGACTGGCAACTTCGGCGACTACAGCGCCATCAGCTTCAACGGCAACAAGATTATCACCGGCTCCAGCGGCGGCATGTTCCTGACCGACAGCAAGGATGATGCCGAAAAAGTCCGCAAGTGGAGCACCCAGAGCCGCGAAGCTGCTCCCTGGTACCAGCACGAAGAAATTGGCTACAACTACCGCATGAGCAACGTGATTGCCGGCGTAGTCCGCGGCCAAATGCCTTACCTCGACGAACACATCGCCCAGAAAAAGGCAATCTACATGCGCTACAAACAAGGCCTGAAAGGCCTGCCCGTGCAGATGAACCCCTACGACGCTAAAAACAGCGAACCGAACTTTTGGCTCAGCTGCCTGATCATTGACAAGGACGCCATGTGCAAGCAGGTGCGCGGCGAAACCGAAGCTCTATACGTGCACGAAAAAGGTAAGAGCTGCCCCACGGAGATTCTGGACCACATCGCTGCCATGAACGCCGAAGGCCGCCCCATCTGGAAACCCATGCACATGCAGCCCATGTACATGAGCCACGCATTCATCACCGCTAGCGGCAACGGCCGGGCTCGCACCAACGCTTACATCGCAGGCGAGTGCCAGGACAACGGAGCCGACATTTTCGCTCGCGGCCTGTGCTTGCCAAGCGATAACAAGATGACCCCCGACCAGCAGGATGCAATCATCCTGACCATCCGGGCCTGCTTCGAATAAGTCATTTATCTAGGTCCGCCTACATTTCGTCTATGCCTGTATAGCGGTTGGTCTCTGGGCTGGCCCGATAGAGCCTTTTGCTATATTGTACATTTGTGCAAGGAGTTTTTTGATGGCCAACGTAGTTGATGATATTGTCTTAAATAAGGAACTAAACCCAGAGCAGGCGGCAGCAGCCAAGAAAATCGACGGTCCCATGTTGATTCTGGCGGGTGCCGGTTCGGGCAAGACACGCGCCATCACCTACAAGATTGCTCACCTGGTTTCGTACCATCAGGTGGAGGCAGACCGGATTTTGGCGGTGACCTTCACCAATAAGGCTGCCCGCGAAATGAAGGACCGTATCCAGAAGTTGTTGCAGATTCGCTTGGCCTTCAATTGGATGGGAACATTCCATTCGGTATGCCTAAAGCTTTTGAGGCTTTGCTTGACTAAGGATTTTGTAATTCATGCCATGGGTGGTTCCTGGTACGACAGCAATTTCTCTATTTACGATGACGACGACCAGAAGAGGATTTTGAAAGAAATCCTTAGGGAAGAACTGGGCGACAATTACGATGCGGCAGAAGTGAAAAAATTGCACGGTGCCATTTCCCGCTACAAGAATACCATCTTGTATACTAACGGTGAAGCGGTTTTGCAGACCCCCGAAGTGGCCATGATGCGGGCGGAATTTGCCGACGAGGAGCGGAAGGCTCGACTCTATGCGGAATACCAGAAGCGTCTTAAGGAATCCAATGCCATGGATTTTGACGACCTGCTGTTCAATACGGTGCTAATGCTCCAGAAAGTACCGCACCTTGCGGACCAGTTGAGCGAACGATACAAGTATGTGGTGGTAGATGAATACCAGGATACCAACGATGTCCAGTACGAGCTTTTGAAATTGCTCATTAACGAACAGAAAAACGTGACGGTGGTAGGGGACGACGACCAGAGTATTTACGGCTGGCGCGGAGCCAACATCAAGATTATCCGCAACTTCCACCGGGATTTTGCTCCAGTAACTATCGTCAAGCTGGAACGGAACTACCGTTCTACATCGAATATTGTGAAGGGTGCTGGGTCCGTCATTGCAAACAATGTTCGCCCCTTGGAAATGCAGAAGGTGGTGTACTCCAAGGAAGAAGCGGGGGACCCCATCCGCGTGCGACATATGATGGATGACCGTAGCGAAGCTCAGCAGATTGCAGATCTTATTGCTGTTGCCGGTGAAGCGAATTATTCCAAGACGGCGGTTTTCTATCGTACCAACGCTCAGTCACGTGTAATTGAAAAGGCCTTGAATGACAACCGTATTCCTTCTGTGATTTTTGGGGGCACCAGGTTCTGGGACCGTAAGGAAGTTCGTGATATCCTTTCGTATTTACGCCTGCTTTCTAACGAGAAGGACGATGCGGCCCACTTGCGTGTCATCAATACGCCTCCCCGTGCTATTGGAAAGACTTCTGTGGAATCAGTCCTTGCGCGAGTACGTAATGGCGAGGGAACCTTTTGGCAGATGTTGGTGGCAGAGGCCAATGGTGTGTCCCGTTCCGCCCCCAAGCTGAAAGGCTTTGTGGAATTGGTGGAAACTTGGAAAGCCCTTGTAGCAGCTGGGGAAACTCCGTTGCCACTTCTGGCGGAGCGTATCGTAAATGATATCGCCTATAAAGAATTTTTACGGAAAGACGATGAACTTTCGGCAGACGAGCGTATCGGTAACGTGGATGAAATGATTAACGCTATCCGCGAATTTGACGAAGAACATCCGGGGGCGACCTTGGACGCATTCCTTCAGGATATCTCCCTCTTGACCGATGGAGACAAGAAGGTGGACGAGTCCAAGGGTCAGGTGACCCTCATGACTATCCACATGGCGAAGGGGCTGGAATTCCATACGGTTCACATTGCTGGCTGTGACGACGGCATCTTCCCGCTGATTCGGGAAAGCTCCATGCTGAGCGTCAAGGAGGCGAACGACCAACTTGAAGAGGAACGTCGCCTGTTCTACGTGGGTTGCACCCGTGCCGAAAAGAAACTTTACCTGTACCATGCGGAACGGAGGTTCTTCCAGGGGACCATTCGCCCCTTTGCGCCGTCCCGTTTCTTAAAGGAGTTGGATCCGTCGGTGGTGGAATTTACGCCCTGCATAGACGAGCGTCCTGCTTTTTCGGGTTGGACACCCGATGCGCCTGCAGCGCCGCGCTATAACCAGGCTCCGGCCTTTGCTCGTAACCGAAGCTCACTTGACCGTTCTTCGTCGGGCTTTTCGGGCGGGTCACGGTTTGGAGGCTCTGGCTTCGGCGGCTCTAAAAGTTCAGTTCCAGAATCTGTTCGCAAAAACGATCGACGGATAGTTTACCGCAATCCGGTCAAGGTGGCCGCTTCTATGAAGTCTGCTGACATATCTGGGCCTCGCATTGTCTATGATGAATATAGCGAGAATCCTTTCCATCCGGGGGCCCGCGTTCGCCATTCCAAGTATGGGATGGGGGTGATTACCCGTTGTTACGGTACGGGGGACAACGCCCGCGTAGACGTTCGTTTCGGTTCTGACAACACGGTAAGGACCATTATTCTGAAATATGCGGCCCTGGAAGTGGTTGGGTAAGGGGAATGTGGAGTGTGTGGTGTGGGATGTTTATTCGGACGTCATCCTGGAGCCGTAAGGCGACGGGATCCATGCTTTCTTTTTGGAAAATTGCTATATTGTTAGTGTAAAGATTGGAGAGTTCCTATGCTTGAAAGTGAAGAAGTTCTGAAGCTTGCAAAATTGTCCCGCCTGAGCATTTCCGAAGAGGAAATTCCTGCTGTCAAGGGCCACTTGGACAAGATGCTTGATCATCTGGAGGCTTTGAAGGCTCTGGACCTTTCTCATGTGGAACCCATGACCGCCGTTGAGACCGGCGAGACCATTCTTCGCGAAGATGTACCTGTACAGGGCTTTACCCTGGAACAGGCTTTTGCAAATGCTCCGGCGGTGGAAAACGACCACTTTGCCATTCCCAAGGTCATTGGCGGCTAGTAGCCTCCTTTGCCTGGTCTATGTCTCCGGTTTCTTGCATTGTTCCGGCCCGCATGGGGTCTTCTCGGTTTCCCGGGAAGCCGCTTTTCAAGTTGTGCGGTAAGGAAATGATCGTACGCACGTTGGAACGTGCGGCTCTAGCGGAATGCTTTGATCGCATTGTCTGTGCCACCGACAGCGATGAAATCGCCGAGGTGGTGTCTCGCGCAGGATTTGAATTCCTGCTGACAGGGGAGGCGGCCACGGGCTCCGACCGAGTGGCCGCCGCCGCCCGCGCCTTGGACCTTGATTTGGTGGTGAACTTGCAGGGAGACGAACCCCTTGTTGAACCCTCGCTCTTGTGTGAGGTGGCGCGGGCGCTTGCCGAGAATCCTGACTGCTGGGTGACGGTGGCCTGCCCGCTGAAGTCGGAGGACGTTCCCCTGAAGACGGTGGTGAAGGTCTTGGTAGAGAACGGTTTTGCCGTTGATTTCCGTCGGGAGATTCCAGTAGAAGATGCTTCCCGTTGGTTTCAGCACCAGGGTATCTACGCCTACTCGCGCAGGTCCCGCGATGAATTTACTTCTTTGTCCCAGAATAAGCTTGAGTTAGAGCGTTCTTTGGAACAGATGCGGATTATGGGTATACGCCCCATTCGCATTGTCCAGAGCCCTTACAAAAGCATCTCTGTGGATGTGCCTTCTGACGCGAATGCCGTCGAAGCCTTGCTATATGAACATAGAATGCAGAGGCTTCCCGATGGGCAACCTGAACGCACCTGAAAAGCAAATCCTTCGAACGGCCCTGGTCTTTTTGGTCCTGGGTCTCCTTTTTCGTTACCTCCCATGGGGTTTTCCAGCCATCGGGCAGACCGAGGAATACTCCAATTTGGAATATGACGTTGACATGGCGACAACGGACAAATCCCGCTTTTCCCTTTCGACGGGTGTTACAGACAAAGTAACAACTCCCGATAGCGAGAAACGGAAAGACAAGACTCGCAGAAATGGCAAAAATAAGCAAAAAAAGCCAAATTTGCCCGTGCATGTCAATCGGGCAGGAATAGAAGAATTATGCTCTTTGAAGGGGGTAGGTCCCAAGCTTGCAGAGAAAATTTTGGCGTTTCGTTCTCAAAACGGCCCTTTTTCGGGACCCCAGGATCTGGAAAAAGTGCCTGGAATAGGTAAGAAAAAGTTGGAAGGCCTCCTACAGGGGGTAATTTTTGATTAGTTTTAGGGTGTACATTTTCATAAGTCGTTGAGTATATGAGTGATACGAAGATTTATCTAGGTATTGAGGTTGGGGATGCTTCCCTGAAAGTGGCCCTGTTGGACTCTGCTGAAAAGCGAGTTTTGCGCACGGCCGTCCTCCAGACGGGGACCAGCCCTTTGGATGACGTTTACACTTTTGAAACGGTCCTCCAGGCTTGGTTGGAATCCATCCAGCAGGAATCCGTAGAAGCCGTTTCCTTGGCTATTCCCGCATTCCGCTCTGTGATCAGGCAGGTGTTTATCCCCGCAGAAGCCTGTGCCAACCGTGATGATTATCTGGAATGGTATCTGGGACTCATTACCAACGCCGAAAAGGGCTCTTATATCATGGACTACCAGGTCCTGTGCGGTGATGCTACCGTCGGTGAGACCGTCCTCTTGATTGCCGTCCGTCGTGAATGGGTGGATGGTGTTCGTAAAGGCTTCCGTAACAAGGGGTTAGCGCCAAAGACCATGGAAGTGGATGTGCTTTCCCTGTTGAATTTGATGGATGCTGCAGACCATATTGACGGCCTGGAGTGTGTGATTAAGGCTGATTTCGCCGGTGTTACTCTGATGTGGGTTTCCAAGGACAGACTTCAGGATTTGCGCTGTGTTTCTACCCTTTCTCTGGTGGACAAGTCCGCTGAAGAAGCCTATCAGTTCTTGGCCAATGGCATCCGCGAACAGATTGATTTTGCCAAGGAAGACGATGTCTCCTTTGATGTAAAGCAAATTCACTTGTGTGGCGAACTGGCGACGGATCCTCTGTTTATGAAGAGTTTGCAGGGGGCCCTTCCGGAGTATCAGATTGCCCTGATGGATTCTTTCTCTAACCTTAGACTTCCGGTGGAAGAAGAAGATTCTGCTGCCGTTCTTAGCTGTGCTGGCGCTATCGGTGCGGCCTTGAACCTGATGGAGGAAGCATGATACATTTGAACTTGATTGAAGCTGCTGAGCGTTCTTCCTTGATGGAGAACGTGAATCCGGTACATGTTACCGATGTTCGAGCTGCTAGAAAATCTTCTAAGTCTAAATTGCTGACAATCGGTCTTGCTGCGGCGTTCGTGGTTGTCGCATTTAGTTGTTTCCTGAGTGTGTTTGGAGTTCCAGCTCCTCTACAAGGGGCTTTGCCTGAAGCCTATTTATCTTTGATTGGAGCGGAGGACCCGAGTCAGGCTTTGACTTTGGGTGCTGGACAGACCACCACCGCTGGTGGAGTCTTGGAGGCGGAAGCCGCTGCTGAGCGTGCTGTGCTCAAGATGCGCGAAGGTATGACTGTGAAGCAGGTCGTGGCTGAAATCAATCCCAAGGCCCTGTATAACAACAGCCGCGTGAATTACGAAAGCTACTTGCCCCTGGAAAAGATTTCTTACCAGAAAGCGGCTAGTGCCCAGTTCCTCACGTTCCTTACTACGGCAACGCCCGACGACGTCGGCTTCTCTGATTGTATTTTCCAGACTCCCAACTACTACTATATTCGTGGTGTAGCGGCCAAGCCCACGTCCCAGCGCAGTTTCTTGGAACGCGTGAAGGCGGTGAGTACGGACTTCAGAACTCCGCCTATTCCTGAGAATGCTCCTGCTACAGACATTACCGCTTTTGGCTTGTTTAACGTTTCGTCCCCGAATCTTGGCGCTGTTTCCAGTTTCGTCAAGTCGGCCGAGGTGGCTGAAGAAGTGAAGGCTCTGAAGGCCATTGCTACCAATGCCAAACTGAATCTCAAGGGGCTTGAAAAGCCTGCTGTAGAAGACTTTGGCGTGTACAAGCGTTACTCCTACACGGTGTCTGCCAATTCGGATTTCCCGGAACTGCAGAACTTTGCTTCGGCTCTGTTGGAATCTCCGGTTCGCGTAGGTGTTACGAAGCTGGAAATGGCTTTCGCTAAGCGCGACATCCAGAGCTCTATGCAGTTCGTGATGTTCGTCGTTCCTTAATATGCCGATTCGCATTACGGGTGGTGACCTCCGTGGACGGATGGTCCCTTCTCCTCCAAGCATGAAAACCAGGCCTACGGGTTCTAGAACCCGTGAGGCTCTTTTCAATATTCTGCAGTCCGTTGACGGGGCTTGCATGTTGGACCTGTTTGCAGGCTCTGGTATCATGGGTATTGAGGCCTTGAGCCGCGGGGCCTCTCGCGTGATGGCTGTGGAAATGGCTCACTCCCAGGCTCGTCTTTTGTTGCAGGGTTACAAGGCGTTGTCGTTGGAATCGAAACTTACTTTGTTCGAAAAGAACGTTCTGACCTTGGAAAAAGAGGAGCTATGTGCAGAAGGTGGCTTTGACCTGATTTATGCAGATCCGCCTTTCAAGGACATGGAGTATCCGGATTTGCGTTCCTTCTGGGAGTGGCTGAATCCAGGCGGTGTAGCGGTGTTTGAGGCTCCGAGCCGGAACCTGCCCGCTTGGGTGAAAGAATCTTCTGATGCAGGGCTGGTGCAGGTTCGCCGCTATGGTGAATCGTCGTTGGTGATTTATAGGGGATAATTTCTATATTTACGGCATGCAAAGAATAGCCGTATTCGCAGGATCTTTTGATCCGTTTACCTTGGGACATTTGGACATCGTCAGGCGGGCTGCCGCCCTCTTCGATGAACTGTGGGTGGTCCTTGCCGTAAATGCCTCAAAGAAAAATATGTTTTCTGAAGAGGAACGCCTGACCTTCATAAATAAGTCTGTTGCGGGAATCCCGAATGTGAAGGTAACGTCCTTTGATGGATTGACAGTTGATTTCATGAAAAGCATTGGCTCGAAGTTCTTGGTCCGTGGGGTGAGGGGGGCTATGGATGTCGAGTATGAACAGTCTATAGCCTGGAACAATCGTATGCTTTATCCGGAATGTGAAACGGTTATTTTCTCTAGCTCTTCGGAGCACTTGTCGCTAAGTAGTTCCGTGGTTCGTGAACTTTTGAAGGCCGGGGTTTCGGATACGCTGGATGGGCGTGAATTACTTTCGAACTATGTTCATGTCGAAATCATCCCTCTGTTGTTAAAAATGGGTCACTAGTCATGACACCCTTCCGGTTTCTGCCCAAAGTTATTCGTGTATTGCTGATTTGCAATGCTGTCGTGTTCGCGATAGCGGCCATCGTGGGTGGCATGATGGGCTTGCATCTGAATTTGCCGGGTGTGGGCTACGGTTCTCTTCAAGAATATATCCTTTATTTTGGTGCCTTCTTGCCTACAAGCCCCTTTGAGGCTTGGCGCTACGTGACAATATGCTGATGCTCTGGATGTTCGGTGCAGAAGTTGGAGAGTGGATGGGGCCAAAACATTTTACCGCCATGTATTTCTTCTGTGGAATATTTGCTGCCATATTCAGTGTTGGCATGAGTATTTTGGGACTCACCCATAATCCCATTATCGGAGCCTCTGGTGCCTTGATGGGCGTGTTTGTTGCTTATTACAAGTTTTTCCCGGAACGCCGAATTCTGATGTTCTTTTTTATCCCAATGAAAATCAAGCATGCCATGTGGGTGATGGTTGCCTTTGATGTGATGTTTGCAAATACCGGCGATGCCATAGCCCACTTCGCCCACTTGGGTGGTGTGGTGGCAGGCTTCATCTATATGGCTCTATACCAGAATGTGTTTACCAAGAGCTCCAGTATTCTTTACAATTCGCCCTTGTCCGGCTTTTTCCGCTTGTTCTCCAAACACCCCGGCCGCTATAAAAAATGGAACAATCCCTTTGATAACGAACGGCGTGAAACAGGCAGGACAGAGCAGGAGTCTGAATCTCGTGTAGAAGAGCCCGAGGTTTTGGAGGGTGAAGTTTTTTAT
>CACZII010000063.1 GCA_902781185.1 Fibrobacter succinogenes | reverse complement strand
GAAGCGGGTTGGGGCATTGCCGCGGATATTTCCAATGTGCGGAAAGCCGTTACGGCATTCAGTTGGCAACTCCAGGGAACATCGGGTACCGCTGGCACCCTGCAGATTGACAATGTGAAGTGCTTGGGCCTCAAGGAAGCCAGTTCTTCTAGCGTGGCTCAGTCTTCCTCCAGCGTACAGTCGTCCTCTTCCAGCAAGCCCAGTAGCTCTTCCGTTGCCTCTTCCAGCAGCGCCCAGTTGGTGATTACCGGCAACCTGACACAGACGGTGACCCTTGGCGGCTCTATGCAGCCCGTGATATTCACCAATGTTCGCAACTACCAGCGTACATCCCAGAATATTCGCTATCTGAACATGAACCAATCTGGTAATGTGCTCACTTTGGACGCGACGGTTCCCGCCAGTGCCAGTTTGGGAACTTTCCGCGAAAATTTCAAGGTGAATGGAACGGCCTATACGATGGTGCTGACTGTGGAAGCTGCTTCCAGCAGCTCCGTGGCGAGTTCTTCTTCTTCGGCGCCGGCAAGCTCTGCGACAGTAAGTAATGAATGGCAGTCCAATACCCAGCTTTCTGTCAATTCCAATGGCAACGTAGTTATTGGCCAGTCGAATAATTATGGTGAGGGCCGTGTAGTGACCAAGGGCCTTGGCGAGGTAGAGGCGAATAAGTCAGAGCTATACCTGCACCTTCAAGGCGCTTCAGACTGAAAATGTGGTGCTGACCTTGACTATGCCGGGTAACCGCTGGGAACATGTGACAATCTCAAATCTCTCTCTGAAAAAGGCCGATGGTCAGGAAACGCAGTCCAGCTCTTCTGTGGCGGAATCCAGTTCTTCTTCGGAGGCGCAGAAATTTGAAATCAAATTTGTCGTAAGTGGAACGACCATTCAGACGATTCTGGTGGAAGAGGGCGCAGTTCCTCAAGCTCCTACAAGTGTAGAACTTCCGGCGAATACGGCACAGTACAGCTACAGCTTTGGTGGCTGGACTCCTGAGCTGGTTGCTGCTACGGAACCTGCCACCTATACGGCGGTCATTGTTCCGACGGTCAATGCCTACAAGATAACCTTCCTCAATTACGACAATACGGAATTGTGGTGGACCAATGTGGATTACGGAAAGACCCCGGTATATGCAGGCCCTGAACCGGTTAGGGCAGCTTCCGAGTCTTACACCTATGAGTTCAAGGGTTGGAATCCTGCATTGAAGAAAGTTGTTGCCGCAGCATCTTACAAGGCGGAGTATAACGAGATTCCCGTAGAAGTAAGTTCCAGTTCTGTCGCGGAATCTAGCAGTAGTGAAGAAAGCAGCTCGTCGGTTGCTTCCAGTGCCTCTGGCGATATCATTATCAGTGGTAATCTTGTGCAGACCGTGGTAAGGGGCGGAGAATTTGAAACGGTTACCTTTACCAACGTTACCACATTTAGTAAAGAAACTTATTACATGTGGTGGCTTTCGTTTGAACAGGTGGGTAACACCCTTGTTATCAGTAATGAATATTCAACCCAATATCTTGATCATGAAGTTTGGACAGAAAAGATAAAGGTAAATGGTACCCAATATGAAGTTAAGGCGACCATTGTTGAACCTGCAAGTTCAAGCTCTTCGAATGTTGAACAGTCCAGTAGCTCAGCCATTCCCACCTTTACTGTTACATTCAAGAATGGTAACCGGGTCTTGCAGACGGGCAATGTGGAGCAGGGAACGATTCCTGTTTACTCCGGTGAAACTCCTGTCAAGAACGCAACGGCTGAATATACTTATACGTTTGTGGGTTGGGATCCGGCCATATCAGAAGTGACGGGGCCTGTCACCTACACGGCGCAGTTCTCTGAAACCAAGAATACCTATAGAATTGCTTTTGTGGATGACAATGGGACTAGCGTATTGTTGGCTGGCAATTATGAATATGGTACTGCTGCCAGTGATATTGAAACGCCTGCTAATCCAACCAAACCTTCTACGGCTGAGTACACCTACATATTTGATAAATGGACCCCAGCCATTGCTAATGTGACAGGTCCTGCCACTTATACGGCGACCTATAAGGCAACCAAGAACATGTACACCATTGTGTTCTTGAACTATGACAATACCGAATTGCAAAATACCAAGGTTGAATATGGAACAATGCCTGAATACAAGGGTAAAACACCGACCAAGCCATCTTCCAAGACTTACAATTACATTTTTGAATCCTGGACTCCAGATCTGGTAGAGGTCACTGGAAAGGCAACGTATATGGCCACGTTCCGTGCGGAAGCCATTCCTGTCGAAAGCAGCAGTTCTGCCGAAGAGACTTCTTCTTCCAGCGAAGAGGTTGTTGTGTCCAGTAGCTCTGAAGAAGCTGTTTCCAGCTCTAGTGAAAATGTCGAGGAATCCAGCAGTTCTGAAGAGGTGTCCTCTAGCTCGGAAGAAAGTTCCAGTTCTGTCGATGAATCCAGCAGTTCCGTCGAAGAAAGCCCCTGTATTGCTTTCGTGAATGGTCAGGGAGGATATAGCGAGCACTGCTATAATTCCGGTTTGTCGGGAATGGGAGAGGGTGTGTGCTATACATTGAATCCCGAAAGGGCTTCGGATATTAAGTGGACTAGTGGTTCTGCAACGGATAGTTATTGGTGGGTAGAAACCTCATGTCAAGATTTTGCTCCGCCCAGTTCAAGCTCTCAGAAACCCGAAGCCTTTGTGGCTGGTAAGACTTCTGGGCTGAACATGGCCTTCAGCCACAATGTCTTGACTGTCGCTGTGCCCAAGCAATCTCTTGTCCGCGTACAGGTCTTCGATATGCTTGGCAACCGGGTGAAGACTTTCCAGGATAGCTTTGCCGGAAGCAGGGATATATCCCTCCAGGGTCTTCCGCAGGGTAGCTACATGGTTCGCGTTATGAGCGGAAGCTCTGCAAAGACCAGCCGTATCAGTATACGGTAAAACGCCGGCAGCGTACTGGAGTAATTGTGAAATCCAGGGGCAAAACCCTGGATTTTTTTCGTTTAGAAAGGCCAAAATCGCACTTATTTTTATAAATAATGCATAAATTTGCATATTTGCATAAATATGGTATAGGAAATAACTATATTTAGCTCATGACTTTTTCAAAAGGTGTAAAAGACGGCTTGCCCATAGGTCTCGGCTATTTTGCGGTTTCCTTCTCTTTTGGTATTGCGGGCTCCAAGTTCTTTTCGTGGTACTTGGTGACCCTGATTTCCATGACCAACCTGACCTCGGCGGGGCAGTTCGCGGGGCTCCAGATTATGGCAGATGCTGCAGGAACCTTTATCGAGATGGCTATCGCCACCTTCTTTATCAATTTGCGCTACAGCTTGATGGCCATATCTTTGTCCCAGAAGGTGGCCCCGAATTTTGGGACCTTCAAGAGACTGCTCTTGGCGACGGGAATCACCGATGAGATTTATGCCCTTGCCGTGAGTCAGAAATCTCCTGTGACGGCTCGGTACTTTGCTGGCCTGATGGTGCTTCCGTACATTGGATGGTCCTCTGGAACCATGGCTGGAGCCATCTGCGGAGAAATTTTGCCTGCCGTGGTGACCAATGCGTTGGGCGTTGCCCTCTATGGCATGTTCGTAGCGATTGTGGTTCCGCAGATGAAAGCTTCCCGTTCTACACTGGTTGCTGTGGTTATTGCAATCGCGTGTAGTTTTGCATTCAAGTTTGTTCCTGCTTTGAGCCATGTGACGGTGGGTTTTGCGATTATCATTTGTGCCTTGGTTGCCTCGCTTTTGGGGGCTGCGTTTTTCCCGCTGAAAGATGCTCCGGAACAGCAGAAGGGGGAAGCATGAACTTGAGAGACTATTTCGTTTTCCTGATGGTCATGGCTGGTGTCACTTACCTGCTGCGTGCGGTCCCCTTTGTTTTGCTCAAGGGAAAAATCAAGAGCCGTTTCTGGCGGTCCTTCTTGGCCTATGTTCCTTACACGGTGCTTGCAGCCATGACGGTTCCAGCCATTTTCTATTCCACAGATTCTATGCTGTCGGGAATTCTTGCTCTCGCAGCTGCCATTATAGCTTCGCTTCGTGGGTTTGGCCTTGTCGGCGTGGCTGTGGTGGCTTGCTGTACGGTACTTTGTATCGACGGGCTCTGGCCTATGCTCTTCTAATATGCTACATTAGTGGCGCTATGGAATTCGGCCGTTTTGAAGCCTTGATTGAAAAGTTCCCCCAGGTGCAGATTTTTAGCACCGACGGTGCCGATTTGGACCGTGTGATTTCTCATTTCTTGAATCAGCGTAAAAACGTCTCCACCATGTCCGAGGCTGTCCAGCGGAAAATCCAGCAGGCCTTGGCGCCTTTTTGGCAGCAACGTTTTATCAGCCTCCACGATGAAGAGGCTCCCCTGGTTAAAAACCTGCTTTTGAACAAGAAGTTCTTCTTGCAGACAGATCGTTATATTGACGATGTGCCTTTCCCAGAGACGGATCCTGAAAAGCTTGACGAGGCTATGGAAATTGCGGACCTGGACCGGAGTATTCTGGGACGTAAGCTATTGAGCCTTTCTAACGGAGAACTCCGTCGGGTGCTGCTTGCCCGCATGTGGATGGAAAAGCCTGAATGGATTTATTTTAACGACCTGTTTGGGGGTCTAGACCCGGAATATCGCGTACATCTGGCAACTTGCGTGGCTGGTCTTGCCAAGCGGGAAAACCTGAATGTGGTTGTTCGCCTGGCTCGCGAAGACGAAATGATTCCGGGTATTCCTGCTTTTGTTTTCGAGAACAAGGTGTTTCGTGATTATGCGGGAAAAATTCCGCAGGCTATAGCTGCGCCCAAGTACACCAAGGCTGAACTTAGGGACTATGAGATCGTGAAGCTGCGCGGGGATGACCATGAGGGTGAAATCCTGTTTGACCTGAAAGGCATTAACGTCCGTTTCGGCGATACCACTGTTATTAGAAATCTGAACTGGCAGGTTCGCAAGGGCGAACATTGGGTGGTCATGGGGGAGAACGGCGCTGGCAAGAGCACCCTTCTCGGGCTGTTGACAGCGGACCATCCCCAGATTTACGGCAACGACATCACCCTCCTGGGCGAGCGTCCGGGTCATGGCCTCAACATCTGGGATCACAAGGCCAAACTGGGATTCTTTTCTCCGGAACTGGCCCTCCAGTATCGCGAAGACCTGAACCTCTTGGAAGTACTCTGCACAGGCTTTACAACCAACCTTTGCAAGGCGGACAATACCACCTGGGAAGAGCGTGCCAAGGCAAAGGAGTGGCTTGCCTACCTGGGTTTTGCCGACCCCGAAGAAAATGTCCGCAAGCTTTCTCCCATAGACAAGCGTTTGATTCTCATGGCCCGCGCCGCTATTCGCCCGCCGCAGGTGCTGTTGCTGGACGAGCCTTCCCAAGGGCTCGAGAAGGGCTATCGGGAAAAGTTTTTCCACCTACTCGATTTGCTGTCCAAGGAAACGACTATCATTCTGGTGAGCCACTACGAGGAGGAATGGCCTCCTTGCATGACACATTTGCTTAGAATGCCGAAATTCTCGTAGGGGGTAGAGGTTAGAATTTAGAGACAAGGGCGTCATCCTGGAAGGGCAACGCCCTGACGGGATCCATAAATTCTATACTAGCATTGGTAAGGAAAGCATGGATTCCGTCGCTTCGCTCCAGAATGACGTTTAAAGGGCTTTTGAGATATGATTCTTTCAGAACAAAATATTCTTAACGCGTTAAAGGCGGTCCAGGATCCCGATTTGCACAAGAACATCGTGGAACTGAACTTTGTGCAGAATCTGAAAATTGACGGGGCTAGGGTTTCTTTTGACCTGGTGCTTACCACGCCTGCATGCCCCATCCGCGACCGTTTTAAAGATCAGTGCATTGCCATTGTCAAGGGACTTGGCGCTTCGGAAGTGGAGGTAACGCTTACTTCGAATGCGGGCCGTGTAGGCGATGCCCCTGAACAGCCTAAGGTTTCGTTCCTTGGAGAGGTTTCCCATATTGTGGGTGTGGCTTCTGGTAAGGGCGGGGTAGGCAAGTCTACGGTGACGGCGAACCTTGCTATGGCTCTCAGCCTGTCTGGAGCCCGTGTGGGAATTTTGGATGCCGATATCTACGGACCCTCCATGGGGCTTATGTTCGGTATCGATAAGGATCCCCAGGTTTTTGAGGACAATACCATCGCTCCTGTAGAAGCAAAGGGAGGCGTTTCCATTGTATCCATGTGCATGTTTGCCGGTTCCGAGAAGGCAACTATCTGGCGCGGCCCCATGGCAAGCCAGATGATACAGCATTTCCTGAATCGTGTGCGGTGGGGCAAGCTGGACTACTTGCTGGTGGATTTTCCTCCAGGAACAGGGGATATCCAGCTGACGCTGACCCAGAACTGCCCTATGGCGGGCGCTGTGGTGGTGACCACTCCCCAGGAAGTTGCTTTGGCCGATTGCCGCAAGGGCTTGGCCATGTTTGATGCTGTAGGTGTACCGGTGGTGGGTATCATCGAAAACATGAGTTACTTTATCTGCGATAACTGCGGAAAGGCCCACCACATATTCCGTGAAGGTGGTGGAGAAAGTATTGCCCGCACGATGGGCGTGCCTCTGATGGCAAAGATTCCCCTAGAACCGGCAGTTGCGGATTGCGGTGACTTGGGAACGCCTGCGGTACTCCGTTACCCGAATTCTGAGTCGGCCAAGGCCTTTATGGAGGCTGCCGACCAAATGGTCAGGACTCTTTCTGTTTTCAAACGGGAAGGGGAAGGTGTCTTGAAAAACTTCAATTATGAATTTGAACAGTTGCCTGTGGAGGAAGCCTAATGATTCAGCCGAAAAAGGTTTTTAGGACTCCCGAGGGAGATTTGGGCTTTGACTGGAATGACGGAACCCGGTCGGTGTTTTCATCTTACCGTTTGCGACTAGCTTGCCCTTGTGCACTTTGTGTAGATGAACATACCGGTGAAAAACTTCTGGACGAAAGTTCTGTCTCCAAAGACATTAAGATTTTGCAGGTCCAGTCCGTGGGGCGTTACGCCGTGGGCATCTCTTTTGACGATGGCCATCGTTCGGGAATTTACCCCTATGATAAACTGGTCGAATTGACGAAAAACGCGTAAAAAACAATATTTACTCCGAATAATTTGGAAAAATCATGAGCGAGTTTAACGAATCACTTTATTTTCGCGACTTGAATCGTTATCCGACTCTTTCTCAGCAGGAGGAAGAGGCTTTGTTGACGATTATCAGGACAGGTGAAACGGAGGAAATTCGTAAATCGGCCCTTCAGCGCCTGATTCGGGGAAACCTGCGCTTTGTGGTATCTGTTGCCCGTAAGTACCAGGGCAGGGGTCTGGCCTTGCTGGACTTGATTAACGAGGGCAATATCGGGCTTTATAAGGCGGCGAAGCGCTTTGACATGAACAAGGATGTCAAGTTCATCTCTTACGCAGTCTGGTGGATTCGCCAGTCTATTCAGAAGGCTCTATTCGAGCAGGTTGGGTCTGTCCGTATCCCGCCCAACAAGCTTGCCCTGGTGAACCGTTTCAAGCGTGCCCTGATGCTGAACGGTGGTGACTATGCGAAAACCATGGCTATGGAAGAGTTTGCGCCCTTCGAAAAAGACATTATCGAGGTCATGGAAAAGATTGTGGATATCTCTCTGGATGCTCCCATCGGCGACGATGCCGGCAGCAGTTCGGGAGCGGATTCCGTCAGTACCCTGATGGATGTCCTGGGAGCCGATGGAAGGCAAGAAGAAGACATGGAGCGGGAAGAACGCCGCAAGATGATCGACGAGACCTTGGCTTCACTCCCTCGCAGGGAAGAAGAAATCCTGAAGATGTTCTACGGTCTGGATACCGCCGAAGATTCTACCCTCAAGGATATAGGCGAGGATCTGTGCCTAAGCCGTGAGAGGGTTCGTCAGATAAAGAATAAGACCCTTAGGCGTTTGCAGAAAAGCAAGGAACACAAAGAAAAACTCTCCGATTTCCTGGAGCATTAATGGCTTTGGCGTCCGAGACAGCCCGAAAAGCGGCCTACCTCTTTCTAATCCTCTGCTGTGTGGCGGTGCTTGGCTTCGGCGGTTACCGGCTGTATCTGGACATGGCCCCTGCCAAGGTATCTGTGCCGGAGGTTCCTTTTGGACTCAAGGCAGGGACGGAATTTTTGAAGGGCGATTCTCCCGACATGCGTCAGGAACTCTCGACGTTACCGCTCCAGACCCAGGGCGAAATCCGCCGTGCGACCGAACTGTTCCGCAGTGGGGCCTATGCTCAGGCTAATGAGATTTTTAACGCGGTGTCGCTCCTGTATCCGGACCTGACGGTTTCTCTTTGGAATGAAGTAAATACCTTGTTCGAAATGGATTCCCTGACAGATTTGGAAAGCAACCGTTTGAATTTGGTGGTGGGTAAGTTGCAGGGCAAGTTCCCGAATACGGGTCTAGCAAAGTACCTGGAAAGCCGTAAGACTTATAAGTCGGGCAACAAGTCGGTAGCTCTTGAAATGGCAAAGATTGCTGTGGAGCAGGCTCCCGCCCTAGTCGAGACCCATCTTTGGTATGCCCGCCTGCTGAAAGAGAACAACCGCCTGCCTCAGGCAGTCGAAGAGGCGCGGACAGCTATCAGCCTTTCGGCGGGGAATGAGCCTCGTGGCTACGAAGTCCTCGCCGGGCTGTTCCATGATCAGGGTAACCTGGATAGCTGTTCTTCGCTGCTGGATTATGGTCTTACCCAATACCCGATGGATGCGGAACTCCTGTTGTTGCGGGGATACCTGTGGGAATACCAGGGCCGCTATGACGAGGCCGAGAAGGTTTACCAGCGTATTTTAGCCTTCAGACCCGATTTTGAAAACGCTGCGGTGGCCCTTTCTACTATTGGTGAAAAGACAGCGCCTGGTGTGGGCGGTGCAAAGATTTCTCCCATGGACCGTTCCCAGCTGGCGTGGGAAATCCTAGAACCCCTGGTGGAAAAGTATCCCGAGAATATGCCCCTGCGTGAGGCCTTGGGACTTGCCTATCTAAAGGGCCGCGACTATGATCGTGCCCGAATTCAGTTCCGTGAAATCCAGAGCAAGGATCCGGAATATCCGGACATCCAGCAGCGCATACAGGAATGTAATGTGACCCGCGACAGTTTGCGTGAGACTATGGCCCCTGCGACTAGCCATGATTTCTCTACGATGCTGGGGCATTACCTTGTACGTTATGGGGCGACTCCGGCGGAGTTTTTCAAGAAGTACGATATCAAGAACTTCAGACCCGTCAAGAAGAATGCCTGGCAGGAATCTTTCTATGACGCTCCCTACAAGCATACCTATACGGTGGTATTTGATTCCCTGAACCGATTCCGTGAGGTTCATGTGGTTGTCTATGATTCTTCCACCACCTCCAATCATCTGGGACTTGCTCCAGAAGTTTTCACCAGGTTCCTGAAGCAGAATTCCAGGATTTCCGGTATAGGAAACAGTACCGGTGAGACGGATTGCGGTGAAGGCCTGGTCATCGATGCCGCTGTCTGGGAGACCCAGGATAATTTCGAGGTCCTTGCCCGGGTTGTCGGTACGCCTAAGGAAATTCGGATGGTTCGTTTTGATAAGTCCGTTTTGCCTCCGGGACTTAAATTGTGCGACTACATTTCGTACTTAAAAGAATTCTAAAGCAAAATGTGTAATGTGGAATGTGTAGTGTGAAATGATTTATTTCACATCTCACACTTCACATTTCCTAATTAGGGCCTGTTTCTCGCCCTCTACTTTTTTGTATCTTTACCCTATGCGTTGTTTCCGCTATATGGTATTGGCTCTTGCCGCCCTCTTGTTTGAGGGGTGCACGTGTTGCGCCTACCTGAACCATATGTTCAATGCGGAACGGCTTTACGATGAGGCTGGCGAACTCCGTGAAGCCCGTCTGGACAGCATTCCTGACGAGTCGGCCTCTAGCCCGGGAATGGAAGAACGCCAGAAGTATGACAAGGTCATCGAGAAGGGATCCCGTGTCCTAGAGCGTTTCCCCAACAACAAGAAGCGGACCGCCGAGGCGGTGTTCCTGATCGGGGAATCTTTCCGTCACAAGGGGGAATGGGGTAAGGCCGTCGTCAAGTACGATGAATATGAGCGGTATTTCGCGGATTATGATTCCATGCGGGCGGTGGAATACCAGCGGGCTTATTGCCTTTACCGAAATCACGAGTACAACATCAGCCGTTTTGCATTGGAGCCAGTGATTGCAAGCAAGAATCATCCCTACTATTTTCAGGGGCTGAACCTGCTTTCTCTGCTGGATGAGCAGTCGGAATTTCCGGACCAGGCCATAGCCGCTCTGGAAGCGGTTCTTGCGGATACGGCGGGAACTCCCTTTATGCGGGGCAAGGCTCATTTCCGCCTGGCAGGACTTTATTACAAGAAAGAGGATTGGGTTAAGTCCAGGGAACACTACAAGGCGAAAGAAATTGAGTTGCTGAACGTGCGGGAACGTCAGACGGCTGGTGAGCAGGCGGCGGAGTGCCTGGTGAATCAGAAGGAATACTTGAAGGCGGCAGACGAGTACAAGGAACTCTTCAAGAATCCGGATTACGAGCAGAAACAGCCTGAGTATCTGGTGCGCTTGGGAGAGGTAACCCTGATGGCGGAGCGTTATCCTGACGCGTTCATCATTCTGAGAAAGGTGAACTCGGATTATCCTAAGACCCAGTACGCATCCCGTAGTTACTACAACATGGGTGACTACGAACAGCAGAAAACTTTGAATTACGAACAGGCGGTAGTCTATTACGATAGTAGTTACAGTTCTTTGAATTATTGTGACTGGGCCCAGAAAAGCCGGGCCCTGAGTGAGGCTCTTAAGCGCCTAATCGCCATGCGGAACAAGAACGATTCCTTGAGCAAGGACTCCATCCCCAATGTGGGTAATTTCTTTGGTACGGAATACCAGATTGCGGAGTTGTTCCTTTTTAAGCTTTCGGAAGTGGACAGTGCCGTTGCAAGGCTTACGGGAATTATCGAGAATTCCAATGATTCTGCTCGGGTTATGCTGGCTACCTATGCAAGGGCCTTCATTTACGATGAATACAAGGGTGATGAGGATACGGCCGAAGAACTGTATAAGGAAATTATTGAAAAGTATCCGGGAACGGAGTATGCCAAGCAGGCCCAGGCGAACTTGGGAATGAAGGTGACCATCAAGACCCGTGACGACGAAGCCAAGGAACGTTACCTTCAGGCGGAAAGTCTATGGACTGTGGCTTCTGAAATCCCCCTGGATCAGATGGAACAGGTGGATTCCGCCTATGCTACGGCCTTTACCGCTTTCGACAGTCTCTATAGGGAATATCCCGATACCGAGGCGGGAATTCAGGCCCTTTATATGAAGTTTGTGTATTTCCAGATGGATCCGGAAAGAGGCGACAGTGTGGCGGTGGTCTTAAACGAGCTGCGCTCCAAACACAGGGAAACCCCATGGGGCAAGTATGCGGCTAAGATTCTGGACCATAGACTCGCCATTAGTGACACGGAGATTGAGCGTCTCCGGCGGCGAGTCAAGCAGAGCATTGAACACATTGATCAGATGTCTGCCCAGTATCAGGAATCCATCAACAAGAAGCCCGAAGAGAAAAAGGCCGAAGTCAAGAGCAAGGAAGATGAAATCCTTGAGAATACCTACAACAGCATGTATGACTTTGAGTAAGGGTAATTTTCGAAAAAGATTCTTTCTTTGCGTTATGTGTACGCTTTTGCCTCTGGCTTTATCGGGCTGTGCAGCGGCAAATGCAAAAATAGCTTCCCGTAAGGGTTACGTGCGGTTCCCCGAAAAGCATTATGCCTCTAAGGAAAAAGCCGAAATAGGCACTAAGCTCACTGGCGAGGCTAGTTACTATGGCCCTGGATTTCATGGCAAGCAAACTGCCAGCGGTGAAATTTTCAACCAGAATGACTATACCTGTGCACACAAATCCCTGCCATTCGGTACCAAACTGAAGGTGGTTCGGGATGATAACGGGGCTTCTGTGGTGGTGAGGGTTAATGATCGCGGGCCCTATGTAGACGGGCGAATTCTGGATTTGAGCGTGGCTGCTGGCAAGGATATTGGCCTTGATAAGGTGGGGCACGCCAAAGTCACCGCTACGGTAATTGAATAGAATGTCATTTTTTGACATTGTTTAAAATCTATATTTACCGACACAGAACGGCACTTTCTTGTTTGTGTGCCCTTCTTTGAAAAAGAGGTAAATATGAAGATTGAACTTCCTGAAAAGAGCCCTTGGGATTCCGGCTATTCCATATTCCGCCGTCGTATTGACGAACAGCTCCAGCTGGGTGGTATGGATAGCAGCTTTGTAGATGACGATGTACTTTTGCCCTATTATCGTGCCGGCGAAAGCGAAATCTACGTGCTGGGTGCTCTCGGTTGCCCTGTTGGGGTGTAACTACTTTCTATTGATGCGGAAAAGCAACTGAAAGGCGTTTAGCTGGTGGTTGTGATGGTAGTAATCTTCGTAGTCGTCTTCGCCAGCCATGTCGTCTCCGGAACCGATTCCGATGAAATGCCATTTTAGGGCGAAGCCCAAAGAGGTTCGTTCCGAAATTTTCCAGTCTTTGCCTATTTCTAGATCAAAACCGAAGGCAAAGTAGTCTTTGCTGCTGCTGTTGTCGCGCACATCAAAGTAGTCGGGCTGATCTAGGACAATGATGCCCATTAAGAGATTTCCGCCAATGAACGCCCCGCCCATAAAGGAATCGGGTTTGCGGAACAACCAGGGGAAAATTGTGAATCCCACGCCTCCCACCACCGTGACCGCGTCAAAATCGTCATCATAGAATTCGGAAACATTGCTGTTGCTCTGGTAGTATCTTCCGCTGCGGACAGGTGATTCGCGAGTTGCATTGTCCAGGTCGTATTTCCCGCTGATGGTGGAGAACTCGAAGGTGCCGTGGACGGCGATAAGTTCCTTGATGAGAACACCCAACGAAAGCTCTCCCGCAGCGCCATAACCTGTACCGTCGTACTTGGTTTTGCTGTCGTAGTAGCGGTGATTGTAGTAGATGTAGGAAAAGTCTGGGCCAAGTCCCCCGTTCAGGTAGAAACTGCTTTTTCTAGATCTCTTTTGCTTGACGGGCTGCCCAACTAGGGGGCTTGCCGTCTGGATTTCGATGACCTGAATTTGTGTTGGTGGCGGGGTTGTGGTTTCGGTACTTGTCGGTGGCGGCGCCATGATGACGAAGACGGTGTCCTGCGCTTGGGCAACACCAAGAAACAATCCGACTAATAGAACAAAAAGTAGCCCCTTCATACAACACTCCCTGTTTTCTGTTGCCCTACTTCGCCTTGTAGCTCACAAACCTGATATTGTCGCAGTAGTCCTTGTGGATTCCTGCAAATTCTAGCCACGGGTAACTGCCGGCTTCGTTCTTCAGGACTTCGGCCTGCTCCGAACCGATTTCCAAGAAGATGGGAGCCCCCGCGGAAAGCTTGCCTTCGGTCTGCTGGAGAAGCTTACGCACCAGCGTGAGACCGTCTGGTCCGCCGAAAAGGGCCAGGGCTGGGTCAAACTTGTCAACTTCGGGCTGGAGATTTCCCTTTTCGCCATCGGGAATGTAGGGAAGATTTGCAATCAGGCAGTCAACCTTTGTAGAGGCTTCGCCGAACACATCGCCGGTGGCCTTCTTGATGGTCTCGGCTGTAACGGCTTCCAGCAGGTCGCCCTTGGCGAAGCTAAGTGAATCGCTCAGATTGTTCGCAGCGGCATTCTCCTGGGCAAGAGCCAGGGCCTCTTCGGAAATGTCGGTGGCAAGCACCTTGGCGCCTGCAATTTCCTTGGCGCAAGAGATGGCGATGGCGCCTGTTCCTGTGCCGATTTCCACGATAAAGGGATTCTCGATTCCCTTCAGGGCGTCCTTCGCCATGTCTACCAGGGATTCCGTCTCAGGGCGAGGAATCAGGGCCCGGGGGTCGCACTTGATGGTGAATCCGCGAAAGCTTGTGTCGCCTATGATATGCTGCAGGGGTTCCCGGTTGGCACGACGGGCCACCAGCGGACGCAAGATGTCCAGTTCTGCGGGGGTCAGGGGCTTCTCGAAATTCAGGTACAGGTCCATGCGGTTCTTCATCTTGAGGCCGTGGCTGATGATGTACTGGGCATCCAGCAACGGGTCGGGCACGCCCTTCTTTTCAAAGAAGACCTTGGTGCGGTTCAAGATTTCGAGCACTGTCATCTGCGGCATTAGACTACCCTTAAATTTGCATTGTCATTGCGAGGAGCGCAGCGACGCGGCAATCTCCTTATGCGTTAAATTTCCCCAGCTTTTCCTGGGCGTTGGCCATCTGCAGCCCGTTGATGATTTCGTCCAGGTCTCCGGTGATGACCTTGTCCAGGTTATAGAGCGTAAGTCCTATACGGTGGTCGGTCACGCGGTTTTGCGGAAAGTTATAGGTGCGGATTTTGGCAGAGCGGTCGCCTGTGCCTACAAGGGCCTTGCGGCTTGCCGCTTCTTCTTGTTCCTTCTTGGCGATGACGGCGTCCAGAATCTTGGAACGCAACATTTCCATGGCGTGGAGCCTGTTCTGCAACATTGATGTACTGACCGCCCGCACCGGAAGAACGGTAGGTGTCCATGTGGATGTCGGCTTCGCGGATTTCAACGTCTACTTCTTCGGCTTCGGGGAGAATCGCCACCGTGGCTGCTGAGGTGTGCACGCGTCCCTGGGCTTCGGTTTCGGGCACGCGCTGTACGCGGTGCACTCCGCTTTCGAATTTCAGGGTTCCATAGACGCTGTCGCCTTCGATGAACACGCGGATTTCTTTATAGCCGCCCACGGTGCCTTCGCTGGCATCCTGGATGGTCATCTTCCAGCCCATGCGGCTGCAATAGCCCTGGTACATGCGGAACAGGTCGCCTGCAAAAAGGGCAGACTCGTCGCCGCCGGTACCGCCGCGGATTTCAAGAGTTGCGTTGCGGAAATCCCAGGGGTCCTTGGGCACCATCAGAATCTGCAGTTCGTCGGTCACGCCCGGCAACTTCTTTTCGATGTCGGAAAGTTCCGACTTTGCCATCGCGACCATTTCAGGGTCAGAATCACCGAGAGCGGCCTTCCATTCTTCCTGGTCGTTTAGCATCTGCAGGTATTCCTTGGCCTTGGCAACGGCTTTTTCGATACCCTTGTATTGCTTGTGGATCTTGTTGTAA
>CACZII010000062.1 GCA_902781185.1 Fibrobacter succinogenes | reverse complement strand
GCGGATGATGTTACGGCTGATGTAGATGTCGTCGGGACCCGCCAGGTAGTTGTGGTCGGGGTTCCGCAAAAATCCGTGGCCGCCATCGGGAATAATTTCCAGTACACCCTCTGTGTAGATGGGACAGTCTTCGCCGGTGGTGGCGCTCAAGATGCTGTAGACCAGGGCCTGCTTGCGCATGGTCTTGAAGTCGGGAATTCCCAATTCGTCGGCCTGACGCTGCAGTTCGAACATGGGCAGTCCGCGGAGTTCTTTCCACTTGGCGCGGGCGGCGGCCACCTTCTCGGGGTCGGGGGGCGGCAACTGAATGCTCTCGTCGATAAAGTCGTCCTGGGGCAGGTTCCTGCCGTGGCGGTTCTTGAACTTGTTGAACTTATTAAACTTGTTGTTGAACTTGTAACTTGTTGAACTTATTAAACTTGTTGTTGAACTTGTTGTTGCCCTGGCCGTTCTGGTTGTTTTGCTGGCCCTGGTTGCCCTTGTTCTGATTCTGGTTGTTCTGTCCGTTTTGGCCCTGCTGGTTTTGCTGCTGGTTCTGACCCTGCTGCTGGGCGTTTTGATTTTGGGCGTTGCCTTGACCCTGTTGCGGGTTCTCGGCCTTGGGTGCGGCGTCTGCGGCGGGCGCTGCGGGTGCAGGCTTCGGTTCTGCGGGCTTTTCTGCAGGTGCGGGCTTGGGATCGGCTTTCTTTTCCGCTTCCATGAATTCGGCGGCGGCCTTTTCTACGCTTCCTTCGTCCTGGGCCTTTTTGGGGCGTCCACGGCGCTTGGGCTTTTCTGTTTCAGGGGTTAAAGAGGTTTCAGTCAATTCTTCAGGATTACTTTTAGATCTAGGCACTAGACTATCCTTTGATATGATAAGGTCTTTTTTAACGGAAAAGAACTTTAATGGGGAGATATGGTAAAATGGAGAATTGTTCTCCAAAAAATTGGGGAGGCCTTGCTCCTCCAACGCACCATAAGATAAATAAAAAAAAAGTTTTTGTCAGCAAAAAACGGCTTAAATGTCAAAAAAAAGTGAAAAAATGACAAGTTGTTTTAACTATATTAGGGGTCGTGGAATCCTTAGAAAGAGTTTTTGTGGCTCTTGGCAGCAATCTTTCTCCTCGGGGCAAGCGCCTCTCTGAGGGGCGTGACATGTTGCGCCGAATTTCTGCCGGTGGCTGGAAGGAAAGTCCCATTTACGAGACTCCTCCGGTTGGTCCGGAGGGGCAGGGTCCCTATTTCAACCAGGTAGTGAGCTTCTGGTATGCGGGCACGCCTACGCGGCTGCTCCATTACCTCAAGGGTTCCGAACTGGTGCTGGGGCGTAAACCCAGGGGACATTGGAATTCCAGGGAAATAGACTTGGACCTTCTGTATTACGGTAACAAGGTTCTGACCGGTAGGCCGCAGGTCCCTCACGGGGAGATTCTGCACCGCCAGTTCGTGCTTGTGCCCATGAACGATATCGCCCCCGACTGGGAAGACCCCCTGAACGGGCGTGCCGTGAAGAGTTTGCTTGCGGACTTGCTTGCCCGCGAGGGGAAAATCCCGTTCCGCACGGTGACAGGGGAGGAAGACTGATGCTTACGGACAAGGGCGTTCACTTTTTGGCCATCGAAGGCGTCATCGGGGTTGGCAAGACCACCCTCGCCCGGATTATTGCCGAGCGTTGGAATGCCTTCTGCATAGAGGAAAACTTTGCGGAGAACCCCTTCCTGGAAAAGTTCTACGAGAACAAGGAGGCCTACGCCTTCCAGACCCAGCTGTTCTTCTTGCTGGACCGCCACAAGCAGTTGCAGAATACGGGGCTCCAGAGCGACCTTTTCCACGACCTGCTGGTGTGCGACTACACCTTCGACAAGGACCAGATTTTTGCGGCCCAGAACCTTTCTGATAGCGAGTACACCATGTACGAACAGGTGGCCCGCTCCCTGGATAAGGACCTGCCGAAACCCGACCTGGTGGTTTACCTACAGGCCAGCGTCCCCACGCTTTTGAACCGAATCCGTGGCCGTGGTCGCCAGATGG
This sequence comes from Fibrobacter succinogenes, assembly GCA_902781185.1. Taxonomy (GTDB): domain Bacteria; phylum Fibrobacterota; class Fibrobacteria; order Fibrobacterales; family Fibrobacteraceae; genus Fibrobacter; species Fibrobacter succinogenes_G. The sequence continues at coordinate 6,886 of CACZII010000062.1, read as the reverse complement.
AAAAGGCCATTGAGGGTAACTACCTCAAGGACCTTCAGGAGCGCTACGACCACCTTTTCTGGCATTACCCCAGTGCCCCCGTGCTGATTATCAACACGGACAACATCGACTTTGTACACAACGAGAATCACCTGAAACAAATTCTGGATGCCATTGCGGAATGTCCGCGGCAGACCACCTACTTTGTTCCCGATGGAAATTAAGAAGGCTATATGAAGATCATCAAGACCATAGCGGAATTGCGTGAAACCTTGAAACCCCTTATCAAGCAGGATAAGGTCATCGGTTTGGTGCCCACCATGGGGGCGCTTCACGATGGACACGGGGCCCTTATCAAGGCCTGTGCCAAGGATTGCGAAGTGACGGTGGTGAGTGTCTTTTTAAATCCCATCCAGTTCGGCCGTAACGAGGACTTGGACAAGTACCCGAAGCGCCTGGAGGCCGATGCCAAGTTTGCAAAGTCCCTGGGGGCTGACTATGTCTTTGCTCCTAGCGTTGACGAAATGTACCCCGATGGCGACCCCCTGACTCTAGTCCGTAACGAATCTCTTGAAAGCCTGTACTGCGGTGCTTACCGTCCGGGGCATTTTCGCGGGGTTTTAACGGTGGTGGCCAAGCTGTTCCTGATTTCGGGAGCGAACAAGGCCTACTTCGGCGAGAAGGACTACCAGCAGGTGTTCCTCATCGAGAAGATGGTGAAGGACCTGAACTTTAACATCGAGATACATCGCGTGCCTATCGTTCGCGAGGAGTCGGGCTTGGCCCTTTCTAGCCGGAATGAGTACCTCTCCGACGACGAGCGCAAGCAGGCCCTTGGAATTTCAGAAGGCCTCAAGCAGGCGAAGGCCGCTTTCGAGGCCGGCGAACGTGGTGTGGTGCGCCTCCGGGATATCGTCCTGAAGTCCGTGCTGGCCAACCGCGGTCAGGTCCAGTATGTGGAAGTGGTAAACCAGAAGAACTTGCAAAAGTTCAACGGTGTCCTCCGCGATGGCGACAAGGTGGTTATCCTCGTGGCCGCCTTCTTCGGCAAGACCCGCCTGATCGACAATATCGAACTTAACTAGTCGCTACTTTTCCGTAGCCGTGAACACGCCGTCCCAGGTTTCGCCTTGGGCTACGGGCGGGTTTACCTTATAAGTTTCGCAGCGCTTGATGTACACGTGTGAAGGCGTGGTCTTGGATCCCGGATCCCTGTCGGGATGGTGGGGCTCGTAATCCAGGCATTCCGTGAACAGTTTCTCGGCGCGGTCCCAGTCCATCGCTAAGTAGGCGGTGCGGGCCTGTTCCCAGATTTCCACCAGCTTGTATAACTGCGCTTCGTTTTCGCAGCCGGGCTTTGCCAGCAGTTCGAAGGTCTTGACGGGCTGGCTCTTGCCTATTACGCGGATGGTGTCCAGAGAACGGTAGATGAACCGGCCTTCGTCCAGATGCTTCTGGGTGTCTTCGCTAATCTGGATGTAGGCGCCGTACTGCTTGGCGGCACTTTCCAGTCGGGCGGCCAGGTTCACGGCGTCGCCCATCATGGTGTAGTTCTTGCGCATGGTGGAACCCATGTTTCCGGTCACGATGTCACCGGAGTTGATACCAATTCTCATGTGCATGTCGTGGACCACTTTGGGCCACTTGTCGCCTTCGCTGGCCCATTTCTTGCGGAGGTCCATAAGCTTGGCCTGCATGTCTACTGCAGAGTCACAGGCGCTCTGGGCATGGTTCGGCAGGGGCATGGGTGCTCCGAAGAAGGCGATGATGGCGTCTCCTTCGTATTTGTCCAGGGTGCCCTTGTTGAATAGCAGGGTGTCCGTCATGGCGGTCAGGTATTCGTTCAGCAGTTCCACCAGTTTACTGGGGTCTCCAATCTTTTCGGAGAAGGTGGAGAAGCTTGCGATGTCGGTAAAGTAGGCGGTGATGTTGGACTTAGACCCGCCCAGGGTAGGCATGATTTCGTTGTCCACCATTTCATCAATCAGTTCCGGTGAAATGTACTGCTTAAATGCGTTGCCCAGGAATCGTTTTTCCTTGGTCTCAAAGTAGAACTGGATAATCAGGGCTACAATGTTGGTGAGTAGTATGGCAAAAATCTGCTTGGATGCTCCGATGTAGAGCCCTTGCTGGAAATAATGGTAGGCGATGGCAAGGTAGCCGCCCATCATGATAAAGGACAGCGCAATGGAGATATAGCTTCTTACGTAGAGGCCAATCAACAGGCAAACAAGTGCTAACAGAATGACGATGATTTGCTGGTAGCTTTCCTTTAGAGTCACCAGGAAGTCGTCGTTTAGGATGTTCTGGAGAATAGTGGCGTGGGTGAGCACGCCGGGGTAATTTTCTTCGTGGGGAGCGGTCACAAAGTCGAACAGAGCGGGTGCTGCCGAACCCAGGATAAAGATTTTTCCCTGGAAAAGTCCTGGGTCAACACGGTTCTTGGTAATATCATAATAGGAGAGATGCTGGAAAACCCGCTCGGATTCCGCTGTATTGTAACGGCCCTTGTAATTGATCTGGTAATGTCCCCAGCGGTCAATGGGAATCCGTTTTACCTTACCGAAACGGATTTCTCTACCGGGTTGCAGGTTATTGATCCGTTCTTCGGATGTGTTGATGATGTCCGTGAGCACATCGTGGTTCAAGATGACCAGGTTGGAAACCCATTTCTTCTTGGCAATGTCGTAGTGTATGTCCATGTCCATGGAGATGTGGGTGGGCCTGTTCGGTAATAGGTTCTGTAGGGAATCGGCGAAGTATTTGACTGTCTTTACAATGTAGGGTGTGATGACGGCTTCCTCGTCTTCTTCGCTGTCTGTCAGCACGAAACGGTTGGCGCCCTCCTCATCCCTCTTGACTGTTATATTATCTGTAATCTCTTTTTCCTCATCTTCTCCCAGGGAATCCAGTAGGTCGGCGTCAATTTGGAAAAGAGCGTCGGAAAGGGCCTCGTTCAGGACTTGCCCTTCGAAAATTTCAAAGGTGACCTTGCCCTCGTTGTTCTTGGTAGCGATAATCTTGGAAGATACGTCAATGAACTGGGTGTTATCCTTAGGCTTCTTGGCGGCCTCCTTGATTTTTTTCTGGAGGGCCAGGAACATGGGATAGCTGAACTGGGGGAATGTGGTATGGTAGAATCCGGAGGAATCCCTGTAAATGCCGAAGGGCTTGCCCAGTTCCACGTACTGTCCCATCTTAATCTTCACGTTTTCCGGCTTCTGGTGGAAAAGGTGTAGCAGGGTCATCATGGGCATGGTGGAATAGATCTTGCTTTCTACGCCGGGGTACAGTTCCGGATTGGGAAACCGGTAGAGCAGCGAGACGCGGCGGACCACGCCGTCATCGTCAGGGTAGGCGTTAACGGAACCCATTTTGGCGCCAGCTTTCGCCAGTTCCGGGAAGATGTTGTCCAGCAGGTCCTTGGGTTCTATGTTCTGGGCGGAATCTGCCTGGGATAATTCGAAGGTGGAACTGAACCCGATTTCTTCGGCACGTTCTGTGGAACTGAGAGGTTTCCATTGGGATTCGTGCTTGTAGGATTGGTAGCTATCGAAAATGTTACAGACGATGGCGTTTCGACTTTCCTTGACGGCGTTCACCAGCATGGAGTCGTAGTTGTAGAACGTACGAATGTCTCCGCCTAGGGAATCCCAGGAGGTTTCGGGACTGAGCATGTTCAGCATGGTGGTGACTTGCTGCGTCTTCTGCTCGCCAAAATCGGCGTTCTTGAACAGAATATCGAATCCGATGGCCGAAGCGCCTCCGTTATGCAGGTTCTTGACCACGTCGGCATGGATAGAACGGTCCCAGGTATTGTAGTTTCCTAGCTTTGCAAGAGAAGGCTCGTCGATATCTACGATAAAAATATTGGGGTCATAATTGCTATTCAGGGCGTTCTTGTCACCTATATCCTCAAGGTTGTGGGTCTTGCCGGTCTTTACCTTGAAGAACATGTCGTAGAAAAGGTACTCTAGGGATTCAGCGCCGTTGCGGGTCGCGTCTAGCTGGGGATTCTGTACATTGCCCAAGTAGAGAATGAGAAAAACCAAGCCAAAAGTAAGGCCGAAACCTATCAGGAGCTTCTTCAGTTTTTTTGACACTTTTATTTGCATATTGTCAATAATAATAAATGGGTTTTAATTATATTTCTAGTGCAATGGCGAAGGAGAGCATTTTGGCTGCACAGAAAAAGAAATCAAGTCGCAAGTCATCTACAGCGAAACCGGAAAAGGTTGAATCATCGGAAGAACGTTCCCTAGGGGCGATGGTTTTGGGCTACGGGCTTATCGCCGTGTCCGCTATAGCCCTGCTGTCTTGCATTAGCGTTGTGTACGTAGGTTCCGAAAAGGGAATCATGACCCTTTTTGGGGATTTCTTGAATTTTGCCTTTGGCAAGCTGCCCGTGATTTTCATTATTGTCTCCGTGATGCTATGGGGTCTCTTCATCACTTTCCAGGGACTTCGCAAGAAGCTGTTCCGCGTGGCTCTCGGGCTTTCTATTGTGGGACTCGATCTTTGCGTATTGATGTCCATTCCTGTTCATGGCAAGGCCAACGTCTCTGAAGATGTGTTTGTGATGCGTGGCGGAATCGTTGGGCGTTTTTTGGATTCTAACGTGGTTGGCCCCCTTTGTGGCGACGTGTTGTTCATTCCGGTAATCATCTTGTCCCTTGTTTTGGTGGCTGTGTTGTTCTTCTGCTTTGGACTGCGTTTCGGGCACATTCTTTCGCTGTTCCGCAAGATTCGCGGTGTGAAGGAAAAGGCCCCCGAAGGGGAAGATGGGGTAGAAGAGGCCAAATCCGACGAGACAACTACCGTTCGGAAGGGTATCACCATGGACGGCGATACCACCATTTTCAATATTCCCGATGCCTATAGGACCAAGCATAAGGGTGTCCTGAAGCCTTTCAGCGCCCGCAAGAACTGGATGGAGGCTGTGGATACCACCGGCGTGGAAAGTCCGGTGGACAGGGTAGTGGACGGAACCCTTGTAGAGGGAACCTTCGGTACGGTTGCCGAACAACCTGTTCCGAAGCCTTTGGGAGAGGATCCCGAAATTTTGCGCTTGGAACAGGAGCTTCGTGAAAATGGCGCTCGCATGAGCGCGCTGGAGATTCGTGAAATCCGTAACAAGATTGCCGAAATTCGTCGTGCCCGGGAAGAAATTAATTGGGAAAATGAACGCAAGGGTAATCTGGTGGTGAAGGGCGCTGTCCGCGGTGGTGATGAAGAAACCGCAGTCGCGGGCTCCGCAGATTCTGATGATGTTACTGTTGTGGCTGATGCTACGGGTGGTATTGTTCCGGATTCGGCTTCTGACGATAGGACTGTTGTGGCGGGAACTTCTGTTTCCGATGAGGCCACGCTGAGCGGTGAAGAAGCCGAGCCGCCTGCAGAACCCAGTGAAGATGACGATGACTTTATCCCCCAGGTGGTGACTTCCGACGAGGTGGAATCCGACCCCAGCTATGTGGCGCCGAACCAGATAGGGACTACTTCTGGTGGGACTACAGCTACGGGTGGTGCAGCCAATGGCATTCCCCAGCCCGACCCGACGGTGCATTTCGATCCATATCGCATTCCCTCCGTTGATGAAATCTTGGATGCTCATGATCCGCAGCCTGCCGACTACACTGTAGAAGAGCTGAACGAGATTGGTCACATGCTTGAAGAAAAGTTGGAAAACTTCAAGGTGAAAGGCAAGGTGGTGGGCTGCGAGACTGGGCCTGTCATTACGCGGTTCGAGGTGGAACCTGGCCCCGGCGTGAAGGTAAGCCAGTTCAGCGCCCTGCAAGACGATTTGGCCATGGCTCTGAAGGCGGTTTCTATCCGCATATTGGCGCCTATTCCCGGTAAGGGGGCTGTGGGTATTGAAATTCCCAATCGCAAGATGCAGACCATTTTTGGTCGCGATATTTTCGAGAGTGATGCGTTTAAACCCTCGCCGGATAAGATTGTGATGGCCCTCGGTAAGGACATTTCCGGTGAACCTTTTGCCATGGACTTGGCCAAGGCGCCTCACCTGATGATTGCGGGCCAGACAGGTTCCGGTAAGTCCGTCTGTATCAATGCCCTCATGGCCAGCATGCTCTTGAGCAAGACTCCCGATGACCTGCGCATGATTCTCGTGGACCCGAAGGCGGTGGAACTGAAGATGTACGAGAACATCCCGCACCTGTTGGCGCCGGTGATTACCAAGCCCGAGGTGGCCATACAGGCGCTCCAGTGGCTCTGCTACGAGATGGACCGCCGTACCGAAGTGCTGGCCCTTGCCAAGGTGCGAAACTTGAATGGTTTCAACGAGAAGTTCGAAGCCGGAACTCTTCCTGAGGATGTTCCCGACACCGACCGTGGTCATCGCATGGCCTTTATCGTGGTGATTATTGATGAGATGGCCGACTTGATGATGGTTGCCGGAAAGGAAATCGAGAAGAACGTAAGCCGCCTGGCGGCAAAGGCTCGTGCCGTAGGCATTCACCTGGTTCTTGCCACCCAGCGTCCTTCTGTGAAGGTGATTACCGGTAACATCAAGGCGAACTTGCCTACGCGTATCAGCTTTAAGGTGGCCTCCCAGGTGGATGCCCGTACTGTGATGGACCATGCCGGTGCCGAAAAACTTCTTGGTCGTGGCGACATGCTTTACAAGGCAGTGAACGCTCCCGACCCGGTCCGTGTTCACGGAGCCTTCCTCAGCGACGAAGAGGCGGAACGCTTGGCCGACGCATGCTCCAACCAGAACGTCTGTTACCCGCAGCTGGAATCCTTCGAGGTTGCCGAAGACGGTGGGGAAGGTGAAGATGGGGGCGAAAACGGCGCCCTGAACGAGAAGAAGGACAAGTTGCTGTTTGAAGTGGCCAAGTGGGCTATCGAATGTGGTAACGGTCTTTCTACGTCTGCAGTGCAA
>CACZII010000061.1 GCA_902781185.1 Fibrobacter succinogenes | reverse complement strand
TGGTGGCCAGCTGGAGCGGAAAGTATCCCGAATCCATAGTAGAAGAAGCCATCGCCAGCGCCAGGGAGTTCATGCTGAACCCGGCGAAGATTGCCGAGAAGATAAAAGAAGGACTGAAGGGGAAAGGGGAAGGAGTTCCCCTCGCTTCTGCCGACGATGCGGCATCCGCTACCCCTTCTAGCGGGGACACCAGAGCCTGCCCTGGACCTGTTCCAGGGCAACGCCCCGAAAGTTTAGATGGCGAGGTGGAAAATGGCTAACAAGCTCCTCGCCACCGTCGACATCGGCAGCCACAGTTGCATTTTGCTCATCGCCGCCTTCGAAGAAGCGCCTGTCAAGTCCGAGAATCCTCGTTCTGAAACAGACTCAACTAAAACGTCATCCTGGAGCGTAGCGACGGGATCCATGGGAATCCTGGTTCCCAAGCTCCAGAAGGTGGAAATCTGCCGTCTGGGAGAAGACATCTACGACTCCGGACGCATTTCTCCGGAGCGCATCGCCGACCTGTGCCGGATTATGACCAAGTTCCGCATGGACCTACACGCCCTGGGAGTGGAACTGAAGGCCGCCGCCATGACAGAAGCCATGCGCCGTGCCGAAAACCAGGAAGAAGTTCTTGATGCCGTAGAGAAGGCCCTCTGGCTCCGCCCGAGAATCATTTCCGGAGAAGAAGAGGCAGCCCTGACCTACCGCTCCGTGAAGGAATGGCACGGCGAAGGCATCGTGACCATCGATATCGGCGGCGGCTCTACGGAAATTTCCAACGGAGCCACCGGATTCTCCATTCCGGTGGGTGCCCTCAAGATGTTCAAGGCCATGGGACCCATTCCCGGTCCCGAATACAAGAAGTTCGTAAAGGAAACCTTCAAGGAAGTATCGTTCAAGGGAATGACCAAGAAGCCGGTGTACCTTATCGGCGGAACGGGAACTGCCCTGGCCATGGTGTTCAAGAACCTGACCCAGTTTGACTACAAGGCTATCGAAGGTCTGGAAATGAGTCTTTCCGACCTGGAAGCAGTCACCACACGCATATCCAACCTTTCCAAGGAGCTCCGTGCCATGCTACCGGGCTTGGAAAACGGACGGAGCGACGTCATCATCTGCGGGCTGTTCTGGCTCCGCTCCCTGCTGGAAAAGCTCCGCGTAGAAACCTTCCGTATCAGCACTGCCGGCCTCAGGTTCGGACTATTATACCCACCAAATGAGTAACCTCACCCAAACGTCATTCTCCGAAGGAGAATCCATATTTTTTACCGTCTCTTGTATAAAATGTATGGATCCCGTCGGAGCTTCGCCCCTCCAGGATGACGTTCAAAAGACAAACGCTCACTCCACACCTCACACTCTTCTTCCCTATGCGCATTAACAAATACATATCCCTCTGCGGAATCGCCAGCCGCCGTGCCGCCGAAGCCCTAGTCGAAGAAGGCCGCGTGCAGGTGAACGGCGAGACTATCAGCGACCTTGGCCACCAGGTGGACGAGAACGCCGACACCGTCTTGGTAGACGGCAAGCCCGCAAAGCTCCCCCGCAAGACCACCACCATTCTGTTCCACAAGCCGCCTGGATGCGTGTGCACCAAGGACGACCCTCAGGGTCGCCGCACCGTATACGACTACCTGCCTCCCGGATACCACCAGCTGAAATACGTGGGCCGACTGGACCTGCAGAGCCGAGGACTTTTGCTCTTTACCGACGACGGGGAACTGCTCCACCGCCTCACCCACCCAAGCTACGAGATTCCACGCACTTACAACGTGTGGACTACCAAGCCCCTGAGCGAAAGTGCGGCCCAGAAGCTGGTGGACGGAGTGGACATCCGTGACCCCGAAGACCCGGAATCCAAAGAAGACATCGCCTTCGCCACCGATGTGTACCTGGAGAAGGGGTACGCAGAACTCACCCTCATCGAGGGAAAGAACCGTGAAATCCGCCGCATGATGCGGGCCCTGGGTTACGAAATTCGCGACCTGAAGCGCATCAGCTACTGCAAGATCAAGCTGGGTGACCTGCCCGCCGGCGAATACCGGGAGCTCACCCCCGACGAGATGAACAAGCTCCGCCAAGCGGTAGGGCTATGAGCCGCACATTATATATAGGTGACATCCACGGCTGCGCCGACGAACTGGAACGGATTATCGACGCCTTCGGGTTCGTGCGAGGCAAGGATACGCTGTACCAGACCGGCGACATCATCAACAAGGGCCCCGACATGATGCGGGCCCTGAAGACCGTGCTGGATTTGGGAATTTTGACGGTTCGCGGCAACCACGAGGAACACCTGATCCGCATGATGGATACCCCGCAGACGGAGTGGACCGAAAAGCAGCGCCACCGTTTCGCAAGACTCTCCCTAGAAGAATGGACATTCATTCGGGACACCGTGAAGGACTGGCCCCTTTGGCGGGAGACGCCCCACGCCCTGCTGGTCCACGCGGGCCTGGAACCCGGAAAGACCCGCCTCGAGGACATGAGCCCGAAGGTACTGCTCTCCATACGCCTGTGGAATGACCGCCCCTGGTTTGAACAGGTGAGCTGGCCAAAGACCGTGGTATTCGGGCACTGGGCCAAGATGGGGTTCGTGCACCGCCCAGGGTTCATTGGGCTAGATTCCGGCTGCGTCTACGGCAAAAAACTTACCGCCTGGTGCCCCGAAGAGGACAAGTTCTACGAAATCCCTGCCGCCCGGGAATACGCCCCCGTAAAAGACAAGGCCAAAGAATCCGAAGGCGCCCCCTGCAAGGTGCTGGGCGACAACACCCCGAACTACGTACCACCCAAGACTTTTGACGAGATCAAGGCGAAAATCGCCCAAGGAGAGATCGCCCCTGCCGACGACAGCGAAGAGGAAAAGTCCATACGCAAGGCAAGCCCCTCTATCAGCGCCGAATGGGCCGGATATTAGCGGCGAAGCCGCTATGTGAAATGTGAAATGAGTCATTAGCCATCTCACATCACACATTACACATTCCACATTACACACTAACTGTATTTTCTATATTTTAAACTATGACCGTCGAAGACCTTTATAACCGCCTTAGCACCATCAAGCCTGGCGTAGTGCTCTGCACCTACAGTCGCGAAAAGTGCGAGCAGATGCTCCCCCTGATCAACGAAATCAACGAGCTCAAGAAAGAGCGTGACGCCGTGATTCTCGCCCACAGCTACGTGGCCCCCGAAATCGTGCTGGGCGTGGCCGACTACACCGGCGACAGCTTCAAGCTGAGCCAGGACGCCACCCAGGTGAGCGCCAAGACCATCGTGTTCTCTGCCGTGCAGTTCATGGGCGAAACCGCTAAGATTCTGAATCCCGAAAAGGACGTGCTGATTCCGGGGCCGCTTACAGGCTGTAGCCTGGCCGACTCCATTACCGGTGCCGAAGTCCGGGAACTCCGCAAAAAGTACCCCGACCACACCTTCGTCTGCTATATCAACACCACCGCCGACGTAAAAGCGGCCTGCGACGTGTGCGTCACCAGCGGAAACGTGATGAAGATCGTCTCCAGCCTGGAAAACGACAAGATCGTGTTCGTGCCCGACGGTCTGATGGGCAAGAACCTCATCGAAGAACTGAACAAGCGGGGTATCAAAAAAGAAATCGTACTCCACTCCGGCAGCTGCTATGTCCACGAGACCTACGATTCCGAACTGATTTCCTTCTTCCGCGAACAGAATCCGGGCCTGAAAGTGGTTAGCCACCCCGAATGCCACCCCGGCGTGGCCCTACTGAGCGACTACGTAGGCAGTACCGGCCAGATGGTGGACTACATCAAGAACCAGCCCAACGGCACCAAGTTCCTGCTACTCACCGAATGCGGCCTGAACGCCCGCATGCATTACGAGTTCCCCGACAAGGAATTCGTAGGCAGTTGCAGCATGTGCAAGTACATGAAGAGCAACTCCCTGGAAAACATCCTGGAAACGCTCCGCCACCCCGAAAAGGCAAAGCACGTGCAGCTAGACGAATCCGTACGCCTGGCCGCCAAGAAGTGCATCGACGCCATGTTCTATTACGCAAGTAAATAACACTATTCGTCATCCTCGACCGAGCAACGCGAGGGAGGGGACCCATACTTTTCATACAAGCCTATATAAAATGTATGGATTCCGTCGGTCCTACGGACCTCCAGAATGACGTATAACAACATAAAGTTAAAATGAAACAAATCGTCTTATTCACGCTTCTTCTCCTTTTCGCCGTCACCACGGCAAGCGCCTACGAAGAAAACTACTGGCCCCGTTCCTACTTTGTGCGGGCGGGCATGGGCATCACCGCCACCACCGGCGACTTTAATGAACGTCCCATTAGCGTCAAGGACACCAGCGGCCACAAATTCAAGACCTACCCTCCCGACATGAGCCTCATGGGCGACCCGGAATTCATTCTGGGCGTGAACATCCGGGAATTCACCGTGGCCGTAGCGTTCCAGTACTGGAAACAGCAAGAGGAACTGGTGAAGGTTTCTACCGAAGAGGATACCCGCTTCTGGCGTCTGGGATTTGAATTCTACTACAACTTCTTCTGGCCGGACTATTTCCAGATTGGCCTAGGAGCCGGATTCTCGTACACCAGCGTCAAGATCGAAAACAGCGCCATCCATGGAGAAGACCTGCGGGACACGGAATTCATGGGATCTGCCCTCGGGCTTTTCGCCAATGTGCAATACTACTTTACCAACGAAATCGCCATCGTGCCCGCCATCAAATTCTACGAAAACTGGTTCAAGAACGTCTACACCAAGGATAGCGAAAACAGGGATTTGGACCCTTACCTGTGGCAGACCTTCATTTCGGCGTCAATCTCGCTACAATTCCAGTTCTAAACTAAACAGCGGGCCCCAAAATTTCTAAAATTGGGCCCATGAAATCGCCATTCAAGCTACTTCTGGTTTCGGGACTCTGCTTGGCTGCCGTGGCAACGGCCATGGACGACAAGGGCTACGCCTCTATCTACGAATCCATCGCCGCCTTCGAAAATCGCGCTGGCGGAGATGCCAGGATATTCAACCGTCCTGACTACGTGAAACCCATCATCACGAACCTCGGGCCCGTACTGAACAGCAACTGGTATGTCAGCGCCACGGTACCCCAAAGCATCACGTTTGAAGCGGGACTCCCATTCTCCCTGATTCCTATTGGCGATGACGACAAGACGTTCAACCAGGGCGGGGTAAGCGTGCCTACCATCTTCGGTACTCACGGCGACCCTCAAACCAATCCTTACGACCAAACCGTCTACGGAAACGAGACCCTGAACAAGCTGGGCGTCTTTACCTACCCCTACCTGCAACTGGCCGGCGGATTTTACCACGCCAGACTGGTGCTCCGCGGCATGTGGCTCCCCGCCATCAGCGAACTCCAGAAATTCAACCTCATCGGTTTCGGCCTGCAGTACAGTTTCGGCCACCTTTTCCAGTACATGCTTCCAAAGCCCGCCCAGGGACTGGACGTGAGCCTGGTACTGGGTTACAGTTCCAGCGGCATCAGCTACCAGCCCGAAGACTACGACGGCACCCTGGACCTGGACATTTCGGCATTCACCTTTGACCTGGTCATCGGCTACAAGCCCATCGAGATGGTAGAAGTCTTGTTGACCCTTGGCTACCAGAGCGCCAGCATGGCCTCTTCTGGCCACCTGGTTTCCCATGCCGAAGGCTGGAACGGGCAAGAAATCAACCCGAACCTGACCGTCGACGGGAATGACGGTTTCAAGTTCGGCATCGCGGTAGCCTTCCAGTTCGGTTCCTCCTTCCACCCTGTGCTCGGGTATGATTACGCGGGCAAGTCCAGCTTCACTACCAACGTACTCTATTTCAAGCAACAGTTCGGCAAGGACAAGACTCCCGACGAGATTGCCAAGGAAAAGGGCTACGTCCGTGGTGGAAACGCAGATGTCGAGGGCAGCGAGGCCGAGGAATCCCCGAAGACCAAGAAGAAAAAGGCTTTAAAGAAAAAGAAGGTTGTAGAAGAGGAACCCGAAGAAGAAGAGGCTGACTCTGCAAGTGCCGAGTCGGACGAATCTGAATTTGATGATTTTTAAACAAGAACCCGTCCCAGAGGCGGGTATTTTCTAAGGTAGGCAAAAGATGATTACATTCCTTATCGGCATTGCCATCTTGATTGGCGGATACTTCACTTACGGGAAGTTCGTGGAACGAGTATTCGGCCCCGATGACCGCAAGACCCCAGCACTTGCAAACCCCGACGGCGTGGACCGCATGGTGCTCCCTCACTGGAAGAACATGCTTATCCAGCTTTTGAACATCGCGGGAATCGGCCCTGTCATCGGCGTGATTCTCGGCATCAAGTTCGGTGCCATCGTGTTCATTCTGCTCCCCATCGGAAACGTGCTGGGCGGAGCGGTGCACGACTACTTCTCCGGCATGATCAGCATGCGCAACAACGGCTACAACGTTCCCGCCTTGGCCCGCAAGTTCTTGGGCAAGGGGCCTTCAAAGGTGGTCATGGCCCTCATCTCCGTAGCCCTGATTCTTGTGGGTGCGGTGTTCACCAACACGCCTGCCGCCCTCATCAACACCCCCATCATCGTGGGTTCTGCCAAGTCCCCCACCGTGTTCTGGATTGCGGTAGCCTGCATTTTCGCCTACTACTTTGCCAGCACCTTCTTCCCCATCGACAAGATCATCGGGCGCATCTACCCCATCTTCGGCGGACTCCTGATTCTTGCATCCCTCGGAATCCTTATCGGTATCGCCCCCAACTTGAACATTCTTGACGAAATCAACCTGACAGATTTCGGCGCAAACTTCCACCAGCATCCGGCAGGCCAGCCCATACTCCCCATGCTGTTCGTGACTATCGCCTGCGGTATCATCAGCGGATTCCACAGCACCCAGAGCCCCATCGTGGCCCGTACCGAAGTGACCGAAAAGCGTGGCCGCCAGACATTCTACGGCATGATGATTATCGAAGGCCTTATCGGCATGATCTGGGCTGCCGGCGGCATGTTCATCTACCACCAGATGCCCGAACTTTTGACAGGTGCAAGCGGTGTGAAAGTGCTGAGCGTATTGGTCTCTACCGTCATCCCCTTCGCCCCCATTTCTGTGCTGGTGGTTGTGGGTGTAATCATCCTCGCCGTCACCAGTGGCGACACCAGCCTCCGTAGCCTCCGCCTTACCATCGCCGAACTTACGGGCATTGACCAGAGGTCCGCCAAGAACCGCCTGATTTTGACGGTTCCCATGTTCACCCTCTGCGCCTTGATCATCTTCTGGAGCAACATGAACCCCGAAGGTTTCAACATCTTGTGGAACTACTTCAGCTGGAGCAACCAGTTGATGGCGGTTTGCAGCCTGTGCGTGGCCGTGGTTTACCTGCGGAGCAAGAAGAAGAACTTCTGGATTGCCCTTGTCCCCTGCATGTTCATGACCTTCATCACCTGCCACTATATCTTGTGGGTGAGCCCCGAAAACCTGAAGGGTGCTCCCCTGGGATTCGGCCTTGACTACAAGACCGCCCTGGTTCTCGCCATCGAAAACGCAGCCCTCCTCGGGGCGTTACTGTGCATGAGAGGCAAGACCCTTACCCAGATGGAAGGCTTTGACGCCGACGTTTGGGACCCGGTCAAGGAAGAAAAATACCAGGCATCCAATCCCATCAAGGGTCCGGAAGAACTCAAGTTCTAGGCGAAACAGCCTTTCCGACCTCATTGTCATGCCCGGCTTGACCGGGCATCTAGATGGCGGGTCGAGCCCGCCATGACGTTTAGTGGTCAACGCCCTACTAAAGTGTCATTCCGGGTAGAGCCTGCCCCGGACTTGATCCGGGGACACGGAATCTAGCCTTACCAAAAAACGTAAATATTCGTTACAATACGCTTTTTCCCCGAATTTTTATATATATTTAGACTTTCGTTTGATAAACCGGCCGTTCACAAAAGGGCAGCCGTTTTCTTTTTTTGATTGGGCCCCGTGCCCGAGGGATAAAAGATGATCGATCGCAACAAGCATTTCCTTCGCCTCGCCGACTGGAGCGAGGAAAAGATTCTCGAAACCGTGGAGATTGCCTCCCGGCTCAAGAAAGAAGTCCATGCGGGCAAGATGTCCGAACGCCTGCACGGCCAGAACATCGCCATGTTCTTCGAAAAACCTTCGTTGCGCACCATCACCACCTTCCAGGTGGGCATGAACCAGCTTGGCGGTCACGCCGTATTGCTGGCCCCCGATTCCATCGGTCTTGGCAAGCGCGAAAGCGTCAAGGATGTGGCCCGCTGCCTCAGCCGCTGGGTGAACGCCATCGTGGTCCGTTGCTTCAAGCAGCAGCTGGTAGAAGAACTGGCCGAATTCGGTAGCGTCCCTGTAGTGAATGCCCTTACCGACGACTATCACCCCTGCCAGGCTATCGCCTTTGCCCAGATGATCTGCGAGAACCTGGGCGGTTTCAAGAATGCCGATGGCAAGCCCAAGACCGTGGCCTTCATTGGCGACGGAAACAACGTGGCCAACTCCTTCTTGGCTCTTGCCTCCAAGGTAGGCATGAACTTTACGCTGGCCTGCCCCAAGGGTTTTGAACAGCCCGCCAAGGTGGTGGAAGAAGCCCAGGCCGGCCTCAAAAAACACGGCTGCCAGTACCGCGT
>CACZII010000060.1 GCA_902781185.1 Fibrobacter succinogenes | reverse complement strand
TTGCCGCGGCTATGGCGATGCTTCCCGGCGCAAAGAAGCAACTGCCCTACGACGGCGCCAAACCCATGCTTCGTGTGACCAACGAGCAGATAGAAGATAGCGGCCTGCTGACGTGCCTGCTCGACGCCATGCTCCCGGAATTGCCTGCTCCGAAGAAGAAAAAGTAGGTGGACAATTCCTATGTAAAATTTTCTTGCGCCCCTTGCCACACCTGGCGATATTAGGTACATTACCGTCCGACGCATCTCGCTGTTTTAAGGCGAGGTGCGTTCTTGTTTTAATCGGATTTCGATTTTGCAAGGACGTCTCTAAACATTAACTGGTCGCAGAATGCGACCAAAAGGAGACTACTATGAAGTCCGAAGAAATCAAGACCCTCTTCGAGAAGTTTGAGGCTATTGCTTGCGAATACCAAGGAGTGGAATGCTGGAGTGCTCGTGACCTGAGTGAACTGCTTGGGTATAACAAGTGGGATAAGTTCCAGAATGTCATTTGCAAGGCTCGGGAAGCTTGTAATAATGCGGGAGAAGAAACCGAGGACCATTTTCCCCGAGTGGGGAAAATGGTCTCTCTCGGAAGTGGTTCTGTTCGCGAAGTTGATGATTATATGCTCACTCGTTATGCTTGTTATCTGGTTGCGCAGAACGGGGATTCTCATAAGGCCGAAATTTCTTTTGCACAGAATTACTTTGCTGTGCAGACTCGTGTGGCAGAAATTGTTGAAGGTCGCATCCTCGAACTAGAACGTGTGCAGGCGAGGGAAAAGCTTGCTCATACGGAAAAAGTTCTTTCGGGAGTATTGTTTGAACATGGCGTAGATAGCAAGGGGTTTGCCGTTATCCGTTCCAAGGGAGACCAAGCGTTGTTTAATATCGATACGAACCTCTTGAAGCGTAAGTACAACGTTCCCGCAAGTCGGCCGCTGGCAGACTTCTTGCCTACGGTAAGTATCAAGGCGAAGGATCTTGCTGCCGAGATGACTTCTGTTAAGACGCAGACGAAGAATCTTTTTGGACAAAAGAAAATTGAAAAAGAACATGTGGACAACAATCTCGCCGTTCGTAAGATGCTTCTTGACCGTGGCATTGTTCCCGAGAAGTTGCCCGCAAGCGAAGATGTCAAGAAGGTGGCGCGTCGGTTGAAAAGGGCTGATGCTGCTCTTCTGAAACATCAAAAGAAGAAAAAGTAGAAGCATTTTCCCGGCGCCGGGAAAATGATAGCATAGACCATATTCCCCGCGTGGGGAATATGGTTTGTTTTATATGATAAAGCTTGCGAATAGGCTGATGGATTGAATTCGGTTTCTCTCGAAATAAATTATCTTATAGAAAATGAAGATTTTTTTGGGGATAATTCTTTTATTGAATGTATGGCTATTTGCTAGTACGGAAATTCCGTACTCCGTAGAATCTATATCCCAGTTCAAGGGGTACACAAAAAAAAGATGATGTAGTTTCAATTGCGCAATATATAAAAGAACGGGCTCCAGATGAATTTGCGGTTGATAATCTGGAACTGATTCAAATTTACTTGTTGATTGATCGTTATGACCTAGCGCTTGATTTGTGGATTGGGGAGTATGAAAAGGTTGGACGGAAAGTGCAATATTCTTTTGTTAGGGATTCCTTGCTAGATTATCTTGATACAAATATGAATTTGACTGATTCCGGTGTAGTAAATAAAAAGCTTAAAGAAATTGTTTTGTCTAACATTGATGAAGAACAAAGGGACTTGTATAAAATCCTGTTGGAAATGACGCCTTTTTACGAAATGCAAAATAAGTTCTATGCAATGCATTATAAAACATGGGATCGTGAGCAACAAACCTTGGTTTATAAGTTGGCTGACAAGTATGTGAGCGATTCCTTGGCTAACTCAACTTTTGGTCAATTTGTTTTTGAAAACCGTGTGTATAGTAAATTTTATTATAGAAGTGGAATGGATCCTGAATGCATGGAGAAATTGATTCTGTCGCTTAAAGAATTTGAGCGGAATTTCCCGAATTCGGAACGGTTGGCGTGGATAAAACATGAACGAAATCGATTTGAAGAATTATTGAAGGATTACTCGGAGTTCTTGAATTATCATAAGAAAAAATTATATACTGGTGGTTTGGGTATTGAAGGCTGGTTGACGAATGATGGTTGGGAAATTGGAATCCCGATACAATTTCATCGCTTCTTGTTTATCCCGACTTTCGACTCAGATGAAAAACTTAATGATGACGGATGGATACTTATTTTTGGCTTTGACTTGTTTGAAGTAAAGCATTTAAAGATTGCTCCGTTTGTTGGTTTGTGGGACCCTTATGTGGCAGGAATGCAGATTGAATTTCGTCCCTGGCTCGAAAAGTATCCCGATACAAAATTTGACGCAGCCGCATATCTATCGTTAAAAGCGAAATACATGATGAAATATGGAGAGCTGGCAGAAACGGGAAAAAAAGATATTGCGCATACGTTTTATGTCGGTCTAGGATTTCATTTTTGGTAACTTGGGGGAGACGTCTCCCCTTTTTATAACCCCATTTGCCTTTTTCCGTGGAATTTTGTATCTTAATTCGCGAAAACAGAAGAGGTTAACTAAATGGATATTCAGGAACTTTCGGAAAAGGTGCGCCAGCAGAGCGCTTTTTGCATGAACTTGCTGCGTGAAGTGGAAGGGACGGTGATTGGCCAGAAGGCTCTGGTCGAAAGCATTCTGACGGGTATTTTGGCGGACGGTCACGTGCTGCTGGAAGGCTTGCCGGGCCTTGCCAAGACGACCGCGGTGAAGGCTTTTGCCGATGCAGTTTCGCTGGATTTTAAGCGCATTCAGTTCACGCCCGACCTGTTGCCGGCCGACTTGCTGGGTACCACAATTTACAACGCGAAGGAAGCGAAGTTCGAGACCCGCAAGGGCCCGCTGTTTACGAACCTGGTGCTGGCCGATGAAATTAACCGTGCTCCGTCGAAGGTGCAGAGCGCCTTGCTCGAAGCGATGCAGGAACGCCACATCACCATCGGCGATGAAACGTTCAAGCTGGACGAGCCGTTCCTGGTGCTCGCCACCCAGAACCCCATCGAGCAGGAAGGTACGTATCCGCTGCCCGAAGCCCAGGTGGACCGTTTCCTCTTGAAGGTGAAGGTGTCTTACCCGAACAAGGCCGACGAAATGAAGATTCTCGACGCCGTCGCCGGTGCGGGGCTCCGTCAGCCGCAGGCCGTCGCCACGAAGGAAGACATTCTGGCCGCTCGCCAGCTGGTAAAGCAGGTGTACGTGGACGAACGCGTGCGCGAATACATCGTGAACTTGGTGCTTGCGACCCGCGATCCGGGTAGCATCAAGCGCAGTGACCTGGTGGGCTTTGTGGAAGTGGGTGCCTCTCCGCGTGCTTCTATCGGTCTTGCACAGGCTTCGAAGGCTCATGCGTTTATCCAGGGCCGCGCCTACGTGACCCCCGAAGATGTGAAGGCCGTCGCCATGGAAGTGCTCCGCCACCGCATCATCCTCAGCTACGAGGCCGAAGCGGAAGAAATCTCCGCCGAAACCGTCGTGCAGAAGATTCTCGATTCTGTGGAAGTGCCGTAAGGCGCACGTTGCGGTCACTTAACACGCCCCCTAATGGGGCGTTTTTTCGTGTTTTCGCCACGCCGCCTAGCTCCTAGTTCCTAACTCTTAGCCCCTCTTTACTATCTTTATGGCGAAAAAGGGCGCAGGGAAGGCCTCTGCGCTTGAATTTTCGTGTTTAACTAGAAAGACAAAAAACGAAGGATATATGGCAAATCGTGTTGTAATCGGTTCCCAGTGGGGTGACGAAGGCAAGGCCAAGGTTGTTGATTTTCTGACTCTGGACGCAGACTACATTGTGCGTTTCCAGGGCGGCGCCAATGCTGGCCATACCGTGGAAGTGGGCGACAAGAAGTTCGTTTTCCACCTGATTCCCTCGGGCATTATGCATGATGACAAGATTTGTGTAATCGGTAACGGCGTGGTGCTGGATCCGGTGCAGACCCTGGCCGAAATCGCCGACCTGCACACCAAGGGAATCAACCCCGAAGGTCGCCTGTTCATTGCCGACAACGCACATGTGGTGCTCCCGTACCATTCAACCCTCGACAAGGCCAAGGAAAAGAAGGCTGGCAAGGGCGCTATCGGTACCACGGGCCGCGGAATTGGCCCCTGCTATAGCGACAAGGTGAACCGTATCGGTGTCCGCGTGGGTGACCTCATGGACGAACGCGAACTTCGCCCCCGCGTCGAAGCCATGGCCAAGGTCCACAACGAAGAATTCAAGGTGATGTACGATGTCCCCGAAATCGATCCGGAACAGGTCATCAAGGACTACCTGGAACTGGGTCAGAAGATCAAGCCTTTCGTGCGCGACGTGAGCGCCATGCTCTATGCTGCTGTGAAGGCCGGCAAGCGTCTGGTGTTTGAAGGTGCCCAGGGCACTATCCTCGACGTGGACCAGGGTACTTACCCCTTCGTGACCTCTAGCAACACCGTCGCAGGCTATGCAAGCTGCGGCGCTGGCATTGGCCCCACGGCTATCGACCAGGTTGTCGGTGTCGTTAAGGCTTATACGACCCGCGTGGGTAACGGCCCCTTCCCGACCGAACTTTTGGACGAAACGGGCGATGTGCTCCGTAAGATTGGTAACGAGTACGGTGCAACGACCGGTCGTAACCGCCGCTGCGGTTGGTTCGACGCCCCGGTGGTCCGTAAGGCCGCCGTGGTGAACGGCCTCACTCATCTGGCCATTACCAAGCTCGACGTGCTGGACACCTTTGATACCATCAAGATTTGCACACATTACGAATGCGATGGCGAAAAGATCGAGAACTTCCCGAACCAGCTTTCTAAGGTGGGCCGCTGCGTGCCGGTTTACGAAGAAATGCCGGGTTGGAAGTGTGATACCACCAAGTGCCGCAAGCTGGAAGACTTGCCGGAAAATGCCCGCAAGTACCTGAACCGCATGGCGGAACTGGTGGGCGTGAAGATCGGCATGATCTCTATCGGTGCTAAGCGCGACCAGAGCATCGTCGTAGATTTGGACTAACCTACTGGGGAGTGGGGCAGACAAGAAGAGAGGAAAACATGGACGCTAGCGTATTGGAATTGCTGAAGGGCGTGGAACTGTTCTCGGAACTGACTGATGAACAGCTTAGGCTCCTGGGCGACTTGGTCGAAGTGCAGAACTTCAACCGTGACGAAACCGTAGTGCTGGAAGGCGACGACTCCGTCCAGGCGCTGTACCTTATCGCCTCGGGTTCTGTCCAAGTGTATATGACCGGTGCCGATGGCCGCGAGACAATCCTCAGCTTCTTGGAGCGTGGCGACTTCTTTGGCGAGATGTCCCTGATTGACGGCGAGCCTAGGTCTGCCTCGGTTCGCACGGTCTCGGATTCCCAGCTGATGATCATCTACCGTGATGCCTTCCTCTCTCTTCTCAAGCAGTACCCTGAATTGGCTATGTCGCTCCTCTCCGAAATGAGCAAGCGCCTTCGCAAGGCCAATAGGCAGATTGGTTCTCTTTCTACCATGTCGGTCAGCGGTCGCGTGGCAGGCACACTCTTGAACCTTATGGAAGAACGTGGTGTTCGCATCCATACCGAAAATGGCAAGATGGTCACCGTCATTCACAACCGCCCCACCCAGCAGCAGCTGGCAGACATGTCGGGCACCACTCGCGAGACGGTGAGCCGTATCAGTTCCATTCTGGTAAAGGCTGGGGCCATCGCCATCACGGGCAAGGACATCGTGATTTTCGACGAGGAATCTTTGCAGGAGAAAGCTGCAAAGGGGTAATTTTTTAGAGAATGAACAAGATAAAGAAGTTTTTTACATGGCTTAAGACATCACCGTTCATCAAGGCGGTTATCGCCTGGGTGGTGATTCTCGTGGTTCTCGCGCTGGTCGTAGACAAGATCGCGCTGCCTATCTTTTCTGGACAGTTCACTAGCACCGCCGAAGTTCCCAAGTTGGAGGGCATGACGGAGGCTGAGGCTGAAGCGGCTCTCTCAAAGGCTGGCTTTAAGGCCAAGTGGTTGGAAGAAGGTCGCTACAATGCTCAGGTGCCTGCGGGCCGCGTGCTGGTGCAGATGCCTGCCGCAGGACGCATGGCCAAGATTGGCCGCACCGTCCAGATTACCAAGAGCCTCGGGCTTCGTCAGGTGGAAATTCCCGACTTGCGCGGAAAGAGCCAGAAGCAGGCTACCATCACCTTGACCCGCGCAGGGCTTGTACAGGGCCAGATTATCAAGGGCGCCCACAAGAGCATTCCCCGCGGGGTTGTTATCCGTACGGACCCGATGGCTGGCGATACCGTGCGTGTAGGCGATACAGTTAACGTGGTTATCTCGGCAGGCGAGACTCTCGGTCGCATACTGCTGCCTTCTTTTGCTGGCGAAGTTATCGACGATGTGTTCGTGAAGGTGGAACAGCTGGGATTCAAGGTGGGCAATGTGAAGCGCGTGAAGGCCGAAAACGGCGAGGCCCCGAATACTGTTCTGGAAACATCTCCTAAGGAAGGCGACTACCTGTTGCCCGATACCAAGATTGACTTTGTCATTGCAGACTAGTTATGTTCCGTGGCGGTCTTTGGTTCATCTTGAGTTTGGCGCTTGCCGTATTCTTTGCGGCATGTAGTTCTGCGCCTCGTAAAGATGCCGGTAGTGCCCCGCTGACCGCTGCCGATTCCGCCGCCATCAAGGGGGCTCTCCAGAATAGCGAGAAACCGAAAACCGCTACTGTCCAGAATCTGGACGTGGCTCACGAATCCTTTATCCGTGCCATGGAAATGGAACTTCGTGGTGAGAAAGCCCTGGCCGAAATTTTTTGGCAGAGGGCTTTTGATGCAGACCCCGAAAGTCGTTACCTTTCTTTTGCTGTAGCCGAGCGTGTTGCCGCCCACGGTGAAGATTCTGCAGCGCTGGTGCTGGCCCAGCGTGCTAACCAGTTGAAAGGAAAAATAAACCCCGGTCAGTACGAGCTTCTTGCCAAGTTGTATGTGAAGGCTGGAATTGCTGATTCCGCCCGCCGCTATTTCAATTTGGCGCTGGATTCTTCTCGCTATCAGGACATGACGCTCCTGTATGATTACAGCCTGTTTCTAGAAGCGGTGCAAGATAAGAAAGAGTTGATCCGGGTCTACGATTTGCTTTTGCCGCAGGTGAACTATATCTCTTCTCTGTTTCAGAGGCAATTGAATCTGCTTATTGATGCGCAGAAAGATTCCGCTGTGGTAGAGCTCTTTGCCAAGGGCTACGAGGCTACCGGTGACAAGAAGATGTTGCTCCAGCAGGTGCAGGGGCTTATCATACAGAAGCGTAATGCAGAGGCCCGTGCCATTGTGGATACGCTTAGCACGGTTTCGGAATACGAAGAGAACATGATAAACCTGGTGCTCTTGGTGATTGCAAAAGACAGCCGCGCCGAGGCTTTGACATTCTTGCGAAAGAAAATTTATACCGACCATCTGGAATCTCCTGTGCTGTTCTATTTCTTGGCCAATTACGAATACGCCCAGAGCGAGGTAGACAGCGCCAAGGTCCATTACAACAAGGCGTTGGAAGGTCTTACAAGCAAGCCTTTTGCCGCTCAGGCCTGTCGCGCTCTGGCTGGGATTGCCCTGGCAGAAAAGAAGAAGGACGAGGCTGTTGCCTATGCTCAGCGCGCCGACTCTACATTGGATGGAGGCGACAAGGATTTCTTGGCTATGACCTACGGCTTTGCAGGCAAGTACCAGCAGGCCTATTATCTGCTGGATTCCCTGTTAGGAGTATGGACCAACTGGACTCCCATGGCGGGCATTGCCGATTCCGCCTCTGTGGCCCAGGTGAACCAGGAAGCGCAAAGAACCTATAGGCACCTTCAGCACACTTATGCCAAGATATTGGTGGTGCAGGCACAGGAAATCGAGAATGACGGCAAGGCGGATTCCTTGAAACTGTTCCAGGCAAAGGAAGCCCGTTCTAAGGCGAACTTGTTCTGGGAAAGCATGCTCATGGGTGACTCTACGAGCCTGCTTATCCGTTTCAACATGGCCATGAATATGGAGCGGATGGGCGAATATGACGAGTCCTTCAAGCTGTTCGAATACTTGCTGACGGCCCCCGATAAGGGTGAGCTGGACAGGCCCGAGTTGTACAACTACTATGGTTATTCACTTATTGATTTAAACCGCAATGCCGAAGAGCTGGACAAGGGCATCATGTTGGTGGATAAGGCTCTCTCTTTAGAAAAGGGCAGGGCCCCTTCAGAAGCGTTTTTGGATTCTAAGGCTTGGGGCCTTTACCGCAAGGGAAAATTTGAGGAAGCTCTTTCTGTGATGCAGCAGATTAAGAGCGAGAATTTCAAGGACGATCATGTCTATTGGGAACACATGGGCGCCATTCAGGCGGCTGCGGGCAAGACTGGCGATGCGGTGAAATCGTACAAGCAGTTGCTCAAGTTGAGACCGAATAACGCTGCCGCCAAGGAATTTTTGAAACAGTACAAGAAGTAAGGCGCTATGTCTTTTCGGGTCTTTTCACAACGGCGTCATTCAGGAGCAACTGCGTCAGCCACGGATTTCTCCCAGCGTCATCCTGGAGCGCAGCGACGGGATCCATACAGTTCTTGCCATCGCTTGAAAAAAACATCAACATTCATACTCATTTTTTTTGCTGCTCTCCTTCTGGCGGGCTGTGCCGGAAGCCGTGGCGTTTCGGGCAATGCTGGCGCCTGCGATGCCTCTGCGGGCTGCGTACAGGAGGCTCCTCTTGATAGCCTGCGGGCGAAATTCCTACTGAACATCACCCAAGAAAATGGCGATGTCCAGGAATTCGATGCCGTGCTGTTCTCTGTGCCGGAGAAGCGTTACCGCTTGGAATTGACGGGCCCCTTGGGAATCGGCGTCGCTTCCATGCTCTGGACGGAATCTGGCTGGCAGATGGTTTTCCCAACGGAAAAGCTTTACGTGAAGGGGAACGGCTACATGGTAGGGCTCCTGAACGACAACACGCTCCCGCTGGTGCATATTCATCAGGTCGCGGCCCTGTTCGATGGCAAGCTTTTGCCGGAGCGCTTCGAGAAGGAATGCTCGATGGATTCGGCAGGCGTGACTGTGGTGAAAGCGAAGGAATCCACTGGACGGCTCTTTACCTATGGCGAAAAAGACGGACGCGTCCAGTGGCTCTTGCGCCAGGGCCGCGACGGAAAGCCCGAGAAGATTGTCTTTTCGGACGTCGGGACTCTCGAGGGCCGCGAGATGCCCAAGAACATCCGCTTCGAGCGCGACGGAAAGCCTTTCCTGGAAATCCGTATCAAGAAGGTAACCCGCGGAAAGTCCTTTAGCCTGGGCACCTGGCGCCTGAACATCCCCAAGAGCTATAAGGCTGTCGGGGAATAGCTAGGCCTTACAAAGCGATTTTCAAGATATCCTTGATGGCCGCGGCATCTAGCGGTACGTAATGCCCAACCTTGCCGTTACGCGTTGCACGAGTTGCCATGGCGTCAAAGTCATTGTCGCCAATTTTGAGTTCTGTCAGGGTCGTTGCGAGGTGCAACTTCTTGAAGAATGCGGCGAGTTTTTCGGACAGAATGAATGCCCGTTCGGTTTCGCTGTAGTTGAACGAATCTACGCCGAAGACCCTGCTGGCAAGAAGAGCAAGACGCCAGGGCTTCTGCACCGCCATGTACTTTGTCCAAGCCACAGTCACCACGGCCATGCCTTCTCCATGGGTGATGTTGTACTGTGCTGAAAGTTCATGTTCAATTCGGTGCGAGCCCCAGTCGGCGCAGCGTCCTGCATCCAGAAATCCGCCGTGTGCCACACTGGCGAGCCACTGGATTTCTCCACGGGCGTTCACATCTTTCTGGTTGGCGATAAGCTTGTCCGCGTTCACGAACAGAGCCCTGATTGCTCCCTCAATCAGGTAGTCTGTCGTGTCGGAATACTTCTCGTCCGAGAAATAACGTTCCAGCAAGTGCGAAAGCACATCGGCGATTCCCACGAAAGTCTGGTATGCCGGCAGTCCCACCGTGTATTTCGGGTTCATGATGGCAAACTTCGGAAT